>CAIPBM010000113.1 GCA_903863295.1 uncultured Verrucomicrobiota bacterium
AGCAATAAATCCGTTCGAATCCATTAAACTTCTAACCATTGATCGCAAGGGCAATGAGAATTTTTTGCATACCTATGATAATTACAATGGATTATCAGCAATGCTAATTCCCATACCTCCGGGAAGATCATATCAGCGAATTTTAGAATCAGTATCACCTGATAAATTATCTTGGAGCGAAAACTGCAAGATGATTTGTAAATTTACAATCCGCGACCAAGCAAGCGGTACTAATTACAATATTGAATCGTTTCCGAGACAATTAGCGAAAATCATCATTTCTTCGAAGTGAAATCCACAAACCAACCATAGCACCCGATTTGCCAATAAAGAATAAACGGGGAGGGAAAAGGGGGAAGGCACCTATTCGCTAAAAAAGCGGCGCAAAATATTAGCGCCCCAACCCGCAAGGTCGATCCACAAACCCACCCCCGTCCCCTCTAAAGACACCCAAGACACGCCAGCCTAAAAATAGAGGGGCTTTTGTCTCCCTAGAAAAAAGGCGAAGGCACCCCCTGACCAGCGCGGGGCAGGGGAGCGGCGTCAGCAGGACGCTCGAGAGACCACTAGGGCTTCTCTGGCGTCTCGGGATCGTCCATCAGTTGAAACTCCTCGTCGGGCAGGGCGGGGGGCATGTGGAGACTTTCCCTGAAGGACTTGAAGACGGCCTGCAACAGCAGCGGCTTCACCCCGGCAGCGGCGAGTTCATTGGCGCGCTTTTCCAGCTCGGCGACCTTGTCCGGATATTTGTCGGCGAGGTTGTTCTTCTCGGAGGGATCCTGGGCGATGTTGTAGAGCTCAACCCCCTGGGGAAGCGGCGTGCGCCAGATGAGCTTCCAGTCGCCCTCGCGGATGCCGGCGCGGAACGGCTCGACATTATAGATGACCTCCGTGCGCGGTGAGGCGGCGTTCGTGCTCAGGGTCTTCCAGACATCGACACCGTCGAGCGGTTTGCTCTTGGCGGTCGATGCCCCCGCCAGGTCGATGAGCGTCGGATAAAGATCGACCGTGTGGATGATGCCATCAATTGTGAGGCCGGGCGGGATATGGCCCGGCCAGTTGGCCAGTGCACAGACGCGCGTGCCGCCTTCGTAGAGCGTGCCCTTGCCTTCGCGATAGGGCCCGTTGTCGCACGGAATCTTGAGCTTCGAGGTGTCGACCTCGCCTGAGAACATGGCATTGCGCGTTCCGCCGTTGTCGCTCTGGAAGACAATCAGCGTATTGTCGCGCAACCCCTTTTTGTCGAGAGCTTCGACGACACGCCCGATCTCATCGTCCATCGCGGTGATGCTGGCGGCGTAGGCGCGGCGGCTGGGATCCTCGATGTTCTTGTACATGTCGAGATACTTTTGCGGCGCCTGATAAGGGGCATGAGGTGCATTGAAGCTCAGGTCGAGAAAGAACGGCTTCGCGGCGCTCTGCTCATTGATCCACTTCACCGCATCATTGCCGAGTAGCGTGGTGGAATAACCCTCCTCATTCACCACCTTGTTATTGCGGTACCAATCGGTCACGCCATGCTGTTTGTGGGTGAAGTAATCAATCTCACCGATGAGGGGACCGTAGTGGTAGTCAAACCCGCGCTGGCACGGCCAGTATTTTTTATCGGCGTGACCGAGGTGCCATTTGCCGATGAGTGCCGTGTTGTAACCGGCCTCCTGCAGCGCCTGGGGCAGAAGCCATTCATCGGTGGCGAGGCCGTAGGTCTGGGAAGAGGGAATGACAGCGGTCTGGAGCCCGTAGCGGAAAGGATAGCGCCCCGTCAGCAACGCCGCCCGCGTGGGGGTACACATGGGCTGGGCGTAGTACTGCTGCAAAATCGCGCCTCCCGCGGCAAGCTTGTCGAGATTCGGGGTTTTGATATCGGCTCCATGAAATCCAACGTCCTTCCAGCCGAGATCGTCGGCAATGATATAGAGGATGTTGGGCTTGGAGTCAGCGGCTTGAACGGACGGCGCGCCCAGGAAAAAGAAACTTATCGTCAACAAAGTGAGGAGGAGCGTCGGGAAAATTGATTTCATGGATTTATGGGTAAGATGAAGGAATTGGAAGTGGCACGATTGTTTTTTTAACCTCTAAAAAATCCCTTAGCTTAGGCGAGAGAGGAATGGAAAGAGATGCCCTCGGAGACGGTTGCAGTATTCATGCGGACACACAAAATAGGAGAACGACCGGAAAAAATTCAATTCCAATCAACCGGCCGCCCGCCCCCTTTCAAGGATTTAACGTGGAAATGGGTTGGTTTGAGGTACGTTTTCAGCAGAAACCATGACAACCATGCTTGCCGCCGCTCTGACTTCCGATAGGGTGACGGCGGAGAGGAGGAGCATGGAACCCGTCGAGTCCGAAACACCGGAGAGCCAGGAAATCAGCGACCGTATGCTCGTCGAGCGTACACAGGCGGGTGATCCGACAGCCTTCGACGAACTGGTGCGGCGCTACCAGCCCCGGCTTCTGGGCATGCTCTACAACATGACCAATAACCACACCGACGCGTGGGATCTGGCA
This sequence comes from uncultured Verrucomicrobiota bacterium, assembly GCA_903863295.1. Classification (GTDB taxonomy): domain Bacteria; phylum Verrucomicrobiota; class Verrucomicrobiia; order Methylacidiphilales; family UBA1321; genus JABDGH01. The sequence continues at coordinate 2,509 of CAIPBM010000113.1, forward strand.
ATGGAGACCTTTGAGAAGGCTTATAAAAGCATCCACACGTTCCGGCTGGATGCGGAGTTTTTTACCTGGCTTTACCGGATCGGTTTCAACCTGACGGTCAATTTCATTAAAAGGAACAAGCACCGGAACAATCTGAGCCTTGACGATACAGACCTTGATCTTCAAAATCGCTCGGAGTTCGTCGACGTAAGTGCTTCTGGTGACGCAGAAAAGCAAAGTCGGCTAGCGGAATTGAAAAAAAAATTGAACGAATCCCTGATGAAACTGTCTGATCAACACAGGGCAGTTGTGACTTTGTTTGATATCCAAGGGCTAAGCCATGCGGAAATCAGCAAGATCATGAACTGTAAGGAAGAAACTGTTCGTTCGCGGTTGTTCTACGCGCACAAGCAGTTACAGAAGTACTTAAAGAATTATTTATAGCTTATGCACCAAGACCAAGACTTCTCGAAACTTCGCAATCTCCTTGCCCTGAAGAAGCTGGAAATGCCGATGGACACCCAGATCGACGATTTCCTGACTGAATTTCATCGTCGCCAGCGCGCACAGCTTCTCCGCCCCGCTTCAGCTTGGGCCCGGGGCATGGCTTGGATTCAAGAGAAGATCTCGGGTTTCGAGCTGGTTCCTTCGCTTTCCTATGGCTCTGCCTTGGCCGCCGTGGCACTGGCCGCGTTTATCGGGCTCTCCCAGCAGGTGCAGGTCACCCAGACGGCTGGCCACCCTTACAGCCTCTCTTTCCGGATGACGCCACATGATAATGCTTTTGCCGTGATCCCGACTTCCTTTACGTCGGGATCGGGCGTTTCGGCCAAGTTGGCTGATGCCCGGAACTTCACGCCGAGCCGGTCCGATTCAGCAACCACACGTTTTGTATTGGCGAATAATTCCCCCAGGGCCTATGACGCAACCGTGGCGTTCTAGAGTTTCCTCTCGGATTTATCTTCCGAAGGCACTCTCGCTCGTCTTCGCCACGCTGCCCATAGCGGCCAGCGTTCTGGCCGTGCCGGATGTGGCGCGCGCCAACGACGACATTTTTCAGTTGAGTGGTGATGAGGCCAGCAGTCTCTTTGACAAAGCCAAGACCTCCGTAGTTCAGGTTCGCTCCGGCGACAAAGGCTTCATTCTCGCGGGCAGTGGTTTCTTTATCGATGACCAGGGAACGGTTCTAACGTCCTCAACGATCTTGGGAGAAAACAAGACCGCCCGCGTCGTGATCAATGGCGTTGAAATGGATGCCAAGATCATCGGGAACGATCCGCGAAGCGGACTTGCCATGTTGCGCGTGGCCTACAACGAAACGCCGTTTTTGCCGCTGGGACGCTCGACCGACCTCAAGACTGGCGTTGGCGTGATGACGATTGGCTTTCCGATGAGCCTGCCCGTATCCGAATCCCAAGGCCCGGTCAGCGGCTTTGACGCCAGCTACTTGGGCAAGATTGATGCGACGAAAGAAACGGTCGCTCCTGTTGAACGGTTTGCTACCACCCATATCCATGCGAATGTGCCGATCAGCCCGGGTGAAGTGGGTGGCCCCTTGCTCAACCTACGCGGGGAAGTGATCGGATTGATCGCCACGAGCCCCGACAGTGGAAAATCGATTTATGCGCTGCCGGTCGAGGCGATGACGAAAATCATTTCTGATTTTAATCTCTACGGGAAAGCCCGTCACGGTTGGGTTGGGGTGACGGTCGCGGAAGGTCCTGACACGGCTCATGATGGCCGCACGGTGCATGTGGTACAGGTCGTGCCCGGGACACCGGCGAGCCAGAGTGGTATCCTGCCCGGTGACGTCGTGATGCGGATTGATTCGCGCGAAATCTACCGGCCCTCCGATGTGCTCGATGCCTCGTTCTTTAGTCACGTCGGCGGAAACATGACTGTCGTCGTCCGCCGTCAAGACCAGCTCTACAATTATTCCTTCGCCGTGATTGAACGTCCTGCCACTCCCGCTCCCGCTGCTCGCGCCATGACCGACAACTTGATTCCGCCTGCGGGTCTGACGGAGCAGGCGATGCTGGCCGATCACTTGTTCGATCAGCAGTGAGAATTGCCTCGCGGCCCATGTTGCCGTTCCAAGTAGAAAACTTGGCGTTGAGCCGAAAGCGAAGTAAGATATAGGCATGTCGTTGCCGAGCGGTCACACCCGCCCTCTTACCTCGGTCAAAAAAGGGCTTGAACCTGATGTGACGCCGGAGGCGATTTCGCTGCCCGGGCCGTTCCGGCCGGACGAGACTTTTTTCTGGGGCGTGGCCACCTCCGGTTACCAAGCGGAAGGCGGATACAACGGACCCGGCGAGCCGTTGAATAACTGGGCTTGGGCGGAGAGCCGGGGCGAGGTCGTTCCCTCCGGTCGCACCTCGGATTTTTGGACGCTCGCGCATGAAGACTTTGGCCGGTGCCGCGACATGGGTCTCAATGCTTTTCGCATGAGCATCGAGTGGTCACGGGTGCAGCCAACCCTTGTCCTGGGGCACGAAGCAGGTCTCGATCCGCAGGAGACCCCACCTCCCTTTGATGAACGCGCGCTCTATAGTTACGCCCAGCGGATCGCCGATTGCCGCGCGCATGGCCTTGAGCCGATCATCACGCTGCATCACTTTGTTCACCCAGCGTGGCTTGGCCTCGACGCATGGCTGAACCCGAAGACCATCGATTATTTCCTCGTCTTTGTGGAGCGAACCCTGAGCTACCTGCTGCGGACATTGCCGCACGATTTCGGCTGCGAGCCGCCCAGATGGTACATCACGCTCAACGAGCCGAACCTGCAGGCTTTCAATCACTACCTCTATCGCATTTTCCCCAGCGGCAGTCCGCTCGGGGTGGCGCCCACGGTTCAATGCCTGGCCAATCTGCTGGAGGCGCATGTCCGTTGCTACCGGCTCATTCATCAGCTTTACGCGAAGTCGGATGTCCGGCCCATGGTCAGTTTCAACAATTACGCGAGCGATCTTTACTGGAGCGATACGGCGATGATCGACTTGCTCTTTGCTCCCTCCCGTGCGGTGCCGCGACAGATGGTGAGACAGGATCTGGCAGAGAGAGCCGTGGCCTTCGATGAGCGGTTCAACTCGGCCAAGCTTTTTCCTGTGCAAGGTCCGCGCTACTTTCTCGGCCAATGGATCAAGAGCTTCCATCACACCGTGGCGAAGCGAGGATTCGAGCAGCCATGCTGGGAACGCCTGATTGCGCTGCTTTATGAGAGTGACCAGGTGCCACTTGATTATATCGCGTTCGATTACTATGACCCGTTTATCGCGCATGCGTTGCGGTGGCCATCGTGGCATGACTTCGATTTCCGCAAGCGGTCGTTCCGGGAATGGATGCTGGAAAGCGTGGCCAGCAAATGGTGGGATTGGCGCATGTTGCCGGAGGGGCTGGCCTTTTTCGTCAAGCACCTGGGCCGATATGGTCTGCCCGTGTTGATTGCCGAGAACGGAATGGCGCTCCGACGTTTGCCTGACAACAGCCCCTTTCGTCGCAAGGACAACCTGGCGCGAAGCCAGTACCTGCGCGAACATGTACGGGTAGTCAACCGATTGGTTGAGCGGGGTCAACCGCTCATCGGTTATCTCCACTGGTCTCTTTTCGATAATTACGAATGGGGTTCCTTCGCGCCGCGGTTCGGGCTTTTCTCGATCGATTACACGGTTTACCCGACGCGCCACGCCGTCGATGCAACAGGCGACAATGCCTCCGCCACCTATGCACAAGAAATCCGGGAAGGGCGAATGCAGTTTGCAGCCGCAGCCCGGCGTGCGGGTCGCAAGCAGGAGCCACAGGAAGCGCCCATTTCCGGCGCGGCACCTGCTACAAAAATTACAACACCGAGAGAATCGAACATTACCTCACCCGATAACGTCTAATAGATATGATCTCACCGCGCGTCTTCACTGGAGGCGATTTGGCGACCAATGGTTACCTGTTGGAGGGGAAAGAAGGGCTGATTTGCTTTGATGCACCGGAGGGCATGGCCCGTGAACTGATGCGTCAGGAGATCAAGCCGACGGTCTTGCTGCTGACACACGGTCACTTTGATCACATGTGGGATTCCTATTTGATCCAGGAAGACCATCAATGCCCGGTGTACGTCCACAAGGCCGACGAAGGCATGGTACTTGATCCATCCTATGTGAAGATGTTCGGCATCACGCCGCCGATCCGGGCTCCGTCCGTGGTGCAGAATTTTGACGTGCCTGAGCAAGGTTCGGCCACCTTCCTTTGCGCGGGCGAGGAGTTCCAGATTTTTCATATTCCGGGGCACTCCCCAGGGAGCGTGGCGTTTTATCATCCTGGCTGGGGGCTGTTGATCAGCGGGGACACTCTTTTTTGCGGCGGAGTAGGACGCTGGGATTTGCCAGGCGGATCGCGTACGGCACTCTTGCAGGGATTACGGAAGCACTTGGTGCCGCTCCCTCCCGAGACGCGCGTCTATGCCGGGCACGGCCCTCGCACGACGATCGGGCATGAGCGGGATACGAATCCGTATTTGGATATTGTTTGAGTATCTGTGGTTGCCTGCTTCGCTTGAATAACGAGCATAAAATGGCTAATACAATTTAGTCCTCCTAAAAGAGTTTATGCGATTAGCTAGGACTAAAGTTAGAGTTTACCTGATACTTACGGTCGTACTTTGCTCATACTGCATCTGGCCAGCGTACGGCTCACCTTTTTCTGATTTGAGTTCTCCTTCGCAAGACGTCAGGGCCCATGCAGCCGAGATAATTCAATCGGATCATCTCTATAAGGCTACTCCTCGTAAACAATGGGATAAATTGGCTGCGGAACTGAAAGAAGGGATGTCGACTCTGGAGCTGTCCAATTTTCTTAAGCGAAACGGTCTCTTAATTTCTGATTCGTTTCCGCTAAATCGGAAAGCAACCTATTCCTTCAGGCTGGATGATAGTTGGGTGCTCATGTGTGAGATAATGATGCATCATGACGATTTGTCCTATTATTTGATGGATTACAAGATCGTCGAAGAACCCAAGATGGTTATTGTTTCTCCACCTATAAATTACACGGGAATCTGGAAGATATATCGTATCAACGGGGAAAAGGTTGAACCGAGCTACTACCATAACGGATTACCACAAGTCATTTTTTGATAGGAGATAACCTGAGTTCAAGGGTGATGTGCTTCTGTACATGGAATGCCCTTATTCATCGGTATCGATCTATTCAAAAGATTCTATCATTTTTCAAGATTGCCAGAATCGCATGCATCGCGGCAGTCTTCGGTTGCCATGAAAACCACGTTATCGCTTTTCTTTAGCCTCGGAATCGTCGCCTTCTTTTTGACCTCATGCGCCGTGAACAACAGCCAGATTGAGCAGCAGGCCGATTTCTACGGGCTGCCTGCGCCCAGTCAGGTATTTGTCGGGCAATTTGCTTTTACGGCCCATGATCCCAACCCGGATCAATCCATCCGCAACCGGATGAACAGCCAATTCACGGCTGTGGTGCCGCAAACGCCGGAAGAACAGGCGGGACAGGCGGTGGCGCAGAAGATGCAGAAGTCGCTCATCAAAAATCTGAACAAGGAAGGCATTGTGGCCACGGGGACGCTGGATAACCTTGTGCCACCGGTGGGCTCCATGGTGATCGAGGGCGAACTCCTCACGGTGAAGGATGCGGGCAGCTTCCAGCGGCTTTCCACGGGGTTGGCCTCGGGACAGGCCAAGGTGGTCAGCTATGTGAGCGTTTACCGGATCACGCCCAAGGGCATCGTCAATTTTGCCCAGTTCTATTCCAACACCCAGACCACAGTCAGGCCTGATGGTGCGACCCAGGTGATCATCGGCTCCGGTGCTGGCAATGCAGCGATTCCGGTGGGAGGAAACGTCACGACGCTCGGAGCCCAGGGGCAATCGGCGCAGGCGGATGCGGTGTTGATCGCGAAGCAGATTGCCCGGAAAATGGGGAAGATTTTTGCGGCGGAAGATTGGATCAATCCGAACGTGACGCTGTAACGGTAGCAATTAAATCTGGCTTCAAAGTCCGTCATCCTGAGCTTGTCGAAGGATCAGCTTCCGGGAGACTTTCGCGTTTTACGCGTTAAGCACGATTGAAAAACTTCTACATGCTTCGATTAGACCGCCTATGGATAGCGAGTCCGTCACTGGGAGCTGATCCTTCGACGAGCTCAGGATGACGGATGTTTAGAAAGGAGTTCAGTCTTCTTCCGTAGCAAAATTCTGCTGGGCGCGGAGCAGATCGTGTAGCGTGACTAATCCCATGACCCGACCTCCGGGTTCGTCGAGGATGAGGACGATACCGCTGGCGGAATCCACCAGCAGTCGCTGAACCTTGTCGATCGGATCGGAACGCAGGCAGGTGGAAGCTTCCTGGATCGCTAGGTCGCGTCGCTGGGCCAAAGCTGCCAGAGCCTCCGCGCGAATAATGATTCCCGGCGCGCCTTGCTCGCCTTGATAAATGAACCGCGAAAAAGGATGGGCGGTCAGGGCGGCCTCGATGGTGCTTCGTTCCAGGTCGGGCAGGATCACCGGATGAAAACAGGCAATGGCAGAGACGGGGTAGGTTTGCCATTCACGGAAATCGCGCGGCGGCATCACGGTGTTGAGCCGGTAGCCATCATCAGCCAGAACCTGCTCGTAAAAGCCTTCCGGTTGCAACCAACGGCAGAGGGCCTGACTTAAAATGCCCGCGATGAGCAGGCCGGGAATCAGCGAAAATTGCTCCGTCATTTCAAAGACAATCAGGATGGAGGTCAGCGGTGCCCGCACGACCGCCCCAAGGCAGGCGCTCATGCCGATGATGTTCAAAAACATGCGATCATTCGTGGTTAAGGTCACCCCGCAAGTACGGCTCAACTCCGCCACCGCGCAACCGGTCATCGAACCAAAAAACAGGCTGGGAGCAAAAATACCGCCACAACCCCCGCTGCCGTAGGAGCAGATGGTGGCCGCCAGTTTGCCGACGAGCAACACGAGCGGAAGCGAGCCGAGAAACTCGCCGTGCAGACTATGGGTCAAATCCTCGTAACCAAGGCCAAAGACGCCGAGTCGGCCGTAGGTGAAGAAGACGGACGTACCGATCATCCAGGTCAAAAATGCGCCACAAGCAGGGCGCAGCCAAAGCGGGATGAGACTGAGCATGGAATGCCGGAAAGCGCGACGCAATCCCAGGGCTCCCTTCTGGAAAAGGACGCCGATCACCGTTGCGCCGACCGCGACCAGCGGGACGAGAAGATGTCCCGTCCAACTGGGAGTGTTCAAGACCGGCAGGATGAAAGCCGGTTGGCTACCCAGGCAGAGATGCACAGCCATGGCACCCAGCACCCCGGCCACCACCACACTGCCCAGCAAAGGACTGTTGAGGTTGCCGAGGATTTCCTCGAGCACAAAGGCGATGGAGGCCAGGGGAGTGTTGAACGTGGCCGCGAGTCCGGCAGCGGCCCCGGCAGCAGTGGCGCGGCGTCGACCGGTTTTGGCGGTGCCCAGGAGTCCTGATAAATTGGAAGCGACCGCCCCGGCAATTTGCACCGAGGGGCCCTCGCGCCCGAGGCTGGATCCGCCCCCGACCGCCAGGACGCCCGCAATAAATTTGACCCACAAGACGCGCGCTGGCACGAAGCCAAAGTCTTTCCAGAAGGCAAGCTTGAGTTGCGGAATGCCGCTGCCCGCTGCTTCTGGCGCGAACTGGCTCAAAAGCACACCGGAAATGAGAGAGGTGCCGACGATCACGGCAAAGCTGGCGATGGCGAACTCCGGAAAAGTCCAATGGGAGAAGCGGACAAAGGTCTCCGTGTAAAGATAGAAGGTGGCGACATCAAATGCCACGGCGGCCAATCCCGCGGCAAGTCCATAGACTCCTGATTCGACCAAGGGCCGACTGCGGCCAGGCAACCAGCCGAGGATTTGTTCGCGCACCTTCACTTGGCGAAGGCTAGCGCGGTTGGATTTACGCTCAATAGCGAATCCGCACGCAACTTAATCGGTCAGGCGATGGGCGTGGATTCATCCGGTTTTGATTCCTCAGCAATAGGGATGAGAAAGAAAAATTCGCTACCTTTTCCGGGACTGCTGATCACCCCGATTTCCCCGTGATGGGCGACGACAATCTCCCGCGCGATGGAGAGGCCCAGTCCAGCACCGCCCGCTCGCGTTCCGGGTACGCGGTAGAAGCGTTCGAAAATGTGCTCCTGATGCTCTTGCGAGATGCCGACGCCCTGGTCTTTCACGGAAAACCGGACACTCGGCTTCATGGCCCGGGTATGGCCCAACGTCGCGCTTAACAAGATGCCGCTGCCCTTCGGGGAATACTTGACCGCATTGATGATCAGGTTCGTGAAGACATAGGCGAGACGCTGACGGTCAATCCGGATATTGGGCAAACCGGGGGCGATTTCCGTCTTCACAACCACAGCCGAGGCACTGGCAAATTCGCGCGTGTCGTGGACGGAGGACTCCATTAAGGTGGTAGGCGAGACGAGGTCGAATTGGAGCGCGGAGGCACCCTGCTCGAGCTTGGCGAGATCAAGCAGATCGTTGAGGGTTTTCAGCAAGCGGTCAGCATCCTCCTTCGCCGTGGCCACCAGGTCGGCCTGGCGTTCATTCAATTCGCCCACCGTTTTCTCGTGGAGAAGATAAAGGGCCATGCGGACACTCGTCAGGGGCGTCTTGAGTTCATGACTAACCGTTGCGATGAGATTGCTTTTGATGTCATCAAGCAAGAGCATGCGCGTGACATCCTCCAAAATGACCGCAACGCCAAAGACCTCGCGCTTGTCGTTTCGCAGGAGCACGATCCGGGGTAGGAAATAGCGATCCTGGCCATCGAGATGAAACTTGATCGCGTCGTGAAAAAGAACGGGCAGGTAATCCTCGCCACTCGAACGGACCTGTTCAACCCGTTCATCGACCTTTTCCGGTAGGCGCGTGACACCGGCGAAGAGAAGTTTGACGGCGAGCTGGTCTGCCACGGGATTGCGGAGCTCTACGGCCCCGGCGGAATTGAGTACGAAAATGGGATCGGGAAAGGAAGCGAGCGTGGAACGAACGGTCTGGTTGAGGCGCATCAATTCTTCCGAGGTGTTGGCCTGATATTGCCGGAGTTGTGCGGCCATTTGATTGAAGGAGGTGGCCAACATGCCCAGCTCGCCCCGGTCAAGCACGGGTACGGATTGGTTCAAGTTGCCCTCGCCGATCTGCTTAATGGAGGCGTTGAGAATACGGAGAGGATTCAGGAGTCCATGACTTAATCCGAAAGCGGCGAAGAGGAAAACCGCCACCGCGATGATCATCAATAAAATGAGAAATCGAATCGTCCGGTTAATATCGGCTGCGGCATTTTCATTTCCCTTCCCTAACGCATGTTCATGGGCCAAGGTGAGTTTGTCCACCAAATCGAGGATCTGGGTGGTGTTCTGGCCCAGCTTCTGGGCTGTTTCGCGCCAAGCAGAGTCGGGAAAATCGGGGGCGATGAGAAAGGCGTTCGCGTTAGCAAGATATGTTTTATAGGAGGTATTGAGCTTGCCCAGCGGTTCCTTTTCCTCAGGACTGATCGATTTGCGCGCCAGCTCGGCTGAGAGAGCTTCCTCAAAATTTTTGTTGGCGAGATTAAAATCCTTTTTGCTTTGGACTTTATCACCCGCGACCAACGCGAGAAGCGCGCCCGTCATCCCCGCGCAGCTTCGTTTCATCTGCTGAAGATTACGCCCCACCTCGTCATTATCACGGCTGATGGCCTGGATTCTCTGGCCGAGATCGCTGCATTGGTTGATGGAATAGAGACCCATCGCCAACAGGATGATCAGCAGGCACAACAACCCGGAGAGAAGGCGTGTGCGGAGCATAATCGGATCTGGTGAAACCGTTAGGACGTGGAAGCTGGTGATGAACTGGAATGGGCCGACTCGGCAATTTCAGCATAACGCTTGCGTTTACGATAGAGGGTAGCAGGGTCAATGCCCAGAATTTGGGCAGCCTCCTCCATGCTGCTGGCGATCTCAATAATGCGGAGGATGTGTTCACGTTCGAGTTCCTCCAGCGAGACGCGATTACCAATTGCTGCAGTGGAGGCTTGTGGCCCGCAGAGATTATCGGGAAAATCGTTTACATCGATTTTGTCGCCGGAAGCCAGAATGACCGCGCGTTCGATGACATTGCGCAATTCCCGCAGGTTTCCCGGCCAGGGATAGCGCCGGATCGCGTCAAGGGCGGCGGGAGTGAACTCAATCCGGTTTCGACCGCTCTGTCGCGTGAACTGCTTGAGATTTTGCTTGGCCAGCGAGACGATGTCCATCGGGCGTTGGCGGAGAGGGGGCAGTTCAATCGTGATGACGTTAAGACGGTAGTAGAGATCCTCGCGGAATTTCCCTTCCTTGACGAGATCCTCCAGCCTCCGGTTGGTGGCGGCGATGACGCGCACGTCGGCCTTTCGGGGCTTGGAATCGCCAACCCGTTCGTATTCGCGCTCCTGGAGAAGCCGGAGAAGTTTCGGTTGGATCTCCAGGGGAAGCTCGCCGATTTCATCCAGGAAAAGTGTCCCGCCCTCGGCGGCTTTCACCTTTCCCCACGTTTCGCCGACAGCACCGGTAAAGGCACCACGGACATGGCCGAAGAGTTCGCTTTCGAGCAGTTCCTTGGAGAGGCTGGGGCAGGCCACGGTCACGAAGGCGTTTTCGCGCCGGGGGCTATTGCGGTGGAGCGCACGCGCCAGCATGCTTTTCCCAGTGCCGCTTTCTCCCAGGAGCAGGATCGTTGCGGAAGAGGCCGCCGCCTTGGTCGCCGTTTCAAACGTTTTCTGCACGAGTGGCTCCTCCGTGGCAAAGTCGGCGAGTGTTTCCGTTGTCGCAAGCATCGATTCAAGTTCGACTACCCGGTTTTCGAGCCTGCGATTATTCTCGATTCGGGTCAGGGACTGACGGATTTGCTCCGGCGTAAAGGGCTTGGCGATGTAATCGACCGCGCCACGGCGCATGGCATCAATGGCGGTCTCCATGGAGGAGTAGGCCGTGAAGACAATGACATTTAACTTTGGCTCCAGCAGTAAGAGCTTGGGAATCAGCTCAATTCCACTTTCACTGCCGAGGCGCAGATCAAGGAAAGCGGCGTCGAAGCTGCTCTTCTTGAGCAAGTCCAGCGCCTCGGCCGAGTTCTCGGCCTGCTCGCATTCATGCCCGAGGGCATCAAGCGTCATCGTCGTCGTTTTGCGAATATGAATCTCATCATCAATGACCAGGATACGCATAATTATGACAGGGTAATGGCTTGGGGCTCAGGTGTTGGAGAAATACCCGGCGTGGCGTGGATGACCATCTCCATCGGCGCGGAATTCTCCTGGGGAACCTGTTGGAATTGTTGTACCAGCCGATCCTGGTTGTTCTGTTGCTGACTGCTGTTTTGAGAAAAATTTTGACGAGCAGGAATAGGCGGTGCAGGGGCGAGCGGGCGATCAATCTGCACGACCGTGACATCAACCTGGATGCTTTGAAAGGCATTGCCTGGCCCGATGAAGGAACCGGCAATCGGTGCGGCATTCTCCGGATTGCGGGACACGGCGACGGGCACATGCTGGGATCCGGTCATGATCCCGGAGGTCGGATCGAAGCCCTTCCAACCGGCGCCGGGCAGATAGACTTCGGCCCAGGCATGGGTCGACGCACCACCGGCTTCGGTCGCCTCACACTGCATGTAGCCGCTGACAAAACGCGCGGCCAAGCCCCAGCACCGACAGCCTTCGAGTAACAGCGTGGCAAAATCGCGACAAGAGCCGCTATTTTTTTCCAGCGTTTCAGCCGGTGTCTGTACGCCCCGTTCATCGCGCCGTTGATAGGTAAAGTTCTTGTTGATGAACGTATTCATCTGGCGCAACAAGGCGATGGTCTCAATTTTTTCGCCCGGCTTCCAGAACTGGGTCAGCCATTCCCGCAGACGTTCGGAGTCTTTCGGATAAATAATCGGCATGAAGGCTGCCAACTCGGGCAGGCTATCGGGATCGTAGACGAAAGGGTACTGTACTGCACTTTCATCCATGAGGAAGTCGAGCGGATTGGAATCGTATTGCTCAAGAACCAACTCGCTATAGAAGGAAAGCTGGGTTGATTTTTCGATGAAGTCGACCTTGGCGATACTGCTGCCGTTGACGTCCCGCATCCAGCGGATGGTATGTGCGGGCTTGATTTCAAGGATCGAGCTTTCGATATGAACGTCGTGTCCCTCCCTTGGACGCATCATGATCTTATGCTGACCAAAAGCTACGGACTGATTGTAGTTATAGGTGGTGCGATGTTGAATTCGGATTTTCATGACGGGGCGGCTTCCTGGGGATCGACCACCTTTTCACCAGGCGGCTCGGGATTTTCTTCCTGGCTTAAAATGAGCAGACCATAAGCCGGTAGAGCTACCTTACCGCTAAAATTGAAACCGTCATAGGCTTCATTCTCTGCCTCGATTTCGCCATCCGGAGTAGAAACATCATCAAAATCGGGACTATAGCCCTTCCAGTCGGAATTAAACCGGATCGTCCAGCGGCCTCCACTGGGTAGTCCGATGCGGTAACCGTCCGTGAAAGCCTGATGGGTAAAGGAAGCCAAGACAATCACGTCATCCTTGGCGCCGCCATCGAGCCAGCGCCGGAATGCAATCACCTTGTCGTGATCGTTGACGTGGGAAACATGGGTCCAAGGCCCCGTCAGCCCACGCGTATTACCAAAGCGATTGAGACGGAGATGAATCAAGTCGCGATAAAGCCGGTTGATGCCCCGGAAAGTCCGCAGCTTGGTCCAATCGACCGATTTGTCATCCCGGAACCAGCCGTCTTCAAGAAACTCCTGTCCCTCAAAAAGCATCGGAATACCCGCCGTGGTCAGGGCGAGACCGGCGGCGAGAGTGGAGCGCTTCCGGGCAAAGTAGCCTTGGGTATCGTTCGGATCAATTTCCTGGGGGATACGGGCCTTGCCATTGGCGACTTCATCGTGGGACTCGCTGTAAATGATCCGCTGGATCGGGTCTTCGTTATAGCGGAATTGAAGGGCACTCGCGATCTCGGCCATGGATCGATCGCGATCCTCGATGGTGACCACGTTGCGGCGCACCGGATGCACGAAGGCTGAGTCCCATTGAGCCCCAAACCCGGCACCTCCCTCTGCGGTGGGCTTGGTCAACCAAGGATTTTGCATCAGGTCTTCGCCAATCGATAAGGCGCCGGGAAAGTTGTGCTGAATCTCCTCGTTGAGCCACTGCATCAGCGACCATCCCTCGGGAATATCCGTTTCGGGACTATTATTGTCGCCGTGCGTATTCCGGATGAAAAGGGTCGAGTCAAAGCGGAGTCCATCCATGTGGAATTCCTCCAGCCAGAGCATGACGTTGTCGCGGATATACTGACGGACTTCGCTCCGGCCATAATCGGGCCGGTTCTCGCCCCAGGGCGTCCAGGCGCGATGATCGTTGTAGAAATAGATGCCGCCCTTGTTATTTTCATTCCAGCCATCGTATTGCCAGAGATCGAGATTATCGGGGCCGAAATGATTATAGACGACATCCAGGATAATACTGATGCCTTGGGCATGCGCGGCATCGACCAGGGCTTTCAAACCATCGGGGCCGCCATAGCTCGGTTCCACCGCAAAAGGATCGGTCAGGCTGTAGCCCCAGGAGCGTTCACTAGGAAACGCCATGGGCGGCATGATTTCGATGGCATTGATGCCAAGATTTTTCAGGTAGGGTAGCCGACCGATGACTTGTTCAAAGCGACCGGGACTACCATTGGGGCTCGGGGCGAAGGTTCCGACATGAAGCTCATAGAGGACCAACTCATTCCAATTGGGCAACACACGTCCCGGGGATTTCCATTCGTAAGTGTCAGCATAGATCACCGATAAAGCCGTCTCGGGATGGATCTCCCGCGCGTAGGCATCGTTCTTGCGAAAACGCTGATCTCCGTTGGTAATTTCGAATTGATACTGCTGCCCGGCTACCGCCCCTTTTATTTCCCCAGCCCACATACCGCCCTCTTCGCTTTGCAAGGGAGCGGCTTCCGGATTCCAATCATTGAATTCACCCACAACCGCTACACTCGTGGCATGGGGAGCCCAGACGCGAAAGTGGGTAGAACCTTCCCGGGGCAGAGCCCCTAACTGGCGTGGGTTGTGGATGGTCGTCTTCATGGGGTTGCTTCAGAGTTTGGTTTTAGCTCCTGCGGCGAGGGCGACGACTCCCGCGACGATGCAAACCGCTCCGACAACAGGCGGGATGGGAACGTTATGGGTCTCCTGGTGTTGAATTTGGAGCGGCCCCAGTTGGACGTCCTTTTCCGTGGTGGTATAGGTGATGACTTGATAGACCAGCGCGAGAGCGCCGATGACGATAAGAACAATGCCAGCGATTTTCATAGGATGCCTTTGGTTAGATGTAGATGCAGTTGGCCTTTTTGAGGCTGTTAGGGTTAGGCACATGTGATGCCAAGTGCTCTCATGGAATCCTAAGTCATTTCATGAAAGCTTCTTATGAATAATATCGCCAGAGAATCAGTTCCTGATCGGCTTTGTGAAATTGCATAACGCAAGGCTATCTGGCCCGATTTCGCAAAACGCTGTTCCAAATCTTGCTTTTGATCGGTCATGAAATACTGGAAGCGGTTAGGTCCTGATTACCGTTCCTTTCCCCGCCTGTTTCATGATTTCCTGTCTTCCTGTTAAATTACTCCGCCGCGATGGAGACGCTAATACCGTAAGAGTAATCCAGCGCGAAACTGGGCACTCTTTTTCAGAATTGAGTTGGTTTGAAAAAGAATTCGGCGCAGCTCTGTAAATGGAAAGCCGCCGCACCCAAGCAGATACGACGGCTTCCTCCTGACCAACAACCCACTGACGACCGAATTAGACGGGCGGGCGGCGACCCGCGATCAGGGAGATCACGAAGAGGACGAGGAAGACAAAGAACAAGACCCGGGCGATTTCTGCCGCAAGTCCTGCAATGCCGACGAAGCCCAGGACGCCCGCAATAATGGCGATCACTAAGAATGTAATGGCGTAACTCAACATATGGTTTCCTTTGGTTAATCTGACTTACCCCCATACTGCTCAAACCATGCCAAGACGATGAACGAGTCTCAAGTGGCTTGCTTCCAATTGGTTGTGAAATTTATATAACGGCAAGGAGACTTTTTAGTCGGGCGGTTTGCATCACGAGAACGGAGAGCTGAACGGGCGGGGAAATGAGAAAACCCGAACCGGCATGATCGCATGCCAGTTCGGGCTTTCGGAGTTGGAGCAGATTATTGGCTCAACTTTTTCAGCAAATGCCGGACATCACCCGCCGTGGAGCCGATCCGTTTCTGGATCCGGCCCACCAGTTCGTCTTCCTGACCGTCCGTGTAGGTCAGGTCATCGTCGGTGAGATTGCCGTAGGTTTGCTTGAGTTTGCCTTTGAGCACGTTCCAATTGCCTTTGAGATTGAGTTCTGTCTCGTTCATGAGGATTCCTTTGTAAACCGGGTTATTTTCAAAGATGGAAACGAATTCCACCTTTTCACGAGTTTGCACCACGCATGCCAACGTGGAACTTGTTGATAACCTGCTCCCTCAGAACAGCTTGAAGATATGCTTTTAGAAAGGCGTGGTGGACGAAGCCGCTAATTGCTCGGCCTTTCAGGAAAAATCATGCGCTCTGCAAGTACCTAGTCCTTGGAATTATAGAGCGCGATGAAGGAAAAGCCGTAGATGATGAGGTCGATACCGATGAACGTTCCGATGACCCATAATCCCGAGCTGGGCCAGTGGACGATGATCAGGATGCCGAGCAGGAGTGTGACGAGACCGCTGAAAACTAGGGCACCCCGATGGAGCATGCCCGGATGCGAAAGGGCAAAGCCCAGCCGGAACATGCCGCCGACCAGAAAGTAGGAGGCGAGGATGAGCGTGATGACCGCCGCACCTTGGGCGCAATCGGCCATCAGCAGGAAGCCCATGATGGAGGCGAGGACTCCGGCCAGAAGTTGAACGGCGAAACGTTCCCAACCCCGGGTCCAAAACGAGTGGACGAGCCCAGCCACGCCCGCGATGAAAAGAACCGCACCGAAAAAGAATACAGACGCCAAAGTAACCACGAGCGGGCTGAGCACCGCGATGGCCCCGGCTACCACGTAGAGAATGCCGAGGGCGAGGAACCATCCGGATTTATGGTGAGGGGGAGGAGTCGCGAGATCGGTTGTCATGGTCTTATGCCTAGAGGATAAAATTCGGTTGGCAATCGGATTGTCGCGTCATTTCCGGCTGGGAAAAATTCCATGGCTTGGCGAGTTTTGCATCGTGAGCTTGAAACACTCCCCTTATTCGACCGCGCGTCTCTTGCTCATCGGTCTGGCCATCAGCTTTTTTGGTCTTCTATTTTTAACGGCGTCGATCTATCCGGGCCAGTACGATTGGCGCTACCGGGTGATCTCCAGTCTGGCTTCGCCGAAGGACAATCCGCACTTCCACGGAGTGGCGAGCCTTGGGTTGGCATGGACCGGAGTGTTTCTCTGGATGTTTGCCGATTGTCTGTTGGCGGCGACACGCGCGGCAACTCCACGCCTTGCCATCCGGGCCAGTCGCCTGCAAAAAGCGGGCGCCATGTGGCTCATCCTCGCGGCCTTGATTTCGAGTCAGGATCGATGGTTGGGCCGGCCTCGGTTGCACGAGGATCTGGCAGAATTGGCGGGACTTTTTCTAGGTCTGGCGTTTGTGCTCTGGACCTGGGGTCTGGTGACCCGACCCGCAACGACGAAGCGGTATGGCTTGAAGATTATGCTGGTTCTGCTGACGCTCCTGCCCCTCGGTGGCTTGTTGCTGAGCCGTGCGGCGCTCTTCATCGCCTATTTGCGGGATTCACGTGCCGACTATGAACAGTTCAAGCATTCCCTTTTTTGCAGCCTGGCATTCTGGGAGTGGAGCGGCGCGGTTTGCCTGTACCTGTTTCTAGTCGTGGCGACTTTTCTGCTTAAGGGAAGAACTCCTTTATAAATTCCGTCATCCTGAGCTTGTCGAAGGATCAGCTTCCATTAACGTCCGGCACTCTCAGATAACTTCAAAATCACCGGAGGCTGATCCTTCGACAGGCTCAGGATGACAGATTTGTAGAGGGGGCAGAGTGACCTTTCGGCCCCCTACCGCCGACGGACACCGAAGCTGTAGCCTTTGCCGGCACGACCGCCACGGATATTACCCGCTTTGCCGATGACATGCTTGGCCTTGTCATCGAGCGCGAGGGAGTAGACATACTTGAAATTGTCGAGCTTCTTGCGCGGGATTTCCTGGCCGATAAAGCGCTCAATGGCGGCGACATCGGGGCCTTCCTCGGCGGTCATCAGGGTGAAGGCATCGCCTTCGGATTGCGCGCGACCAGTGCGGCCAATGCGATGAACGTAGTCATCGGGATGCTGCGGTACGTCGTAATTGATGACGTGAGTGATGGTCGAAATATCGATGCCGCGCGAGGCGATGTCGGTCGCGACCATGACCTCATACTTGCCGCTGCGGAAACCTTCCAGCGCTTCGTTGCGTTCGCCTTGGGAACGGTCGGAGTGCATGACGGCGACTTTGTGTCCGGATGTCTCCAGCCGTGCGGAAATCCGGTCGGCGTTGACCTTGGTGCGGGTGAAAATGAGCACGGAGTGGTAGTGCGTCCGTTCCAGGATTTCCAGCAACAGATCGAACTTCTGCGAAGTGGCGACCGGATAAAGCGCGTGAGTGACCGTCTCTGCCGGTGAGCGGCGACCGCCGATTTCGATCTTCTCCGGATTGCGCAGCGCCCACTCGGTCAGCTTGGCGATTTCCGGCGGCATGGTGGCGGAGAAGAGAAGTGTCTGCCGTTCCTTCGGGCAGAGATCGATGATCCGGCGGACATCAGGCATGAAGCCCATGTCGAGCATCCGGTCGGCTTCATCGAGGACGAGGTGCTTGATGCCGCTGAGCGAGATGGTGCCCTTTTCAATGAAATCGAGCAGACGTCCCGGTGTGGCGACAAGAACATCGGTGCCGCGCTTGAGCTGCGCTTCCTGGCCACCATAGCCGACGCCGCCGTAGACGACGGTGGTGCGGAGGTTGCCGAAACGGGAGTAGTCACGTGAGGCGACATCGACCTGTGCGGCGAGTTCGCGCGTCGGTTCCAGAACCAGGACGCGAATGGCGGTCGGATCGTTTTCCTTCAGCAGGGAAAGGAGGGGAAGCATGAACGCCGCCGTCTTGCCGGTGCCCGTTTGCGAGGCTCCGATGAGATCCTTGCCGCCGAGAACGATGGGGAAAGCCTGAAGCTGGATCGGCGTGGGATCCATGTAGCCCATCGACTGCACACCGTGAATGACATCTTCCGACAGGCCGAGATTTTGAAAGGACATTTAGGTGGTGGGGCGGGCGGGGAGTTGTTCGAGGGCGGTTTTGTTGTCGGGGAATTTTTTCAGAATCATCAGCAACCGCTCCATCTGCGCCTGCACCGGCAGACCGTGCAGGCCGCGCCGGATAATTGTCACCTTATCTAAAATTGCCTTGGGCAAAAGAAGTTCCTCGCGCCGCGTGCCCGATTTCTCGATATCGATCGAGGGGTAGACGCGCGCCTCGGCGAGACGGCGATCAAGCACGATCTCCATGTTGCCGGTGCCCTTGAACTCCTGAAAAATCACTTCGTCCATGCGCGAACCGGTATCGATCAGCGCCGTGGCGACGATGGTTAATGCCCCGGCTTCCTCCGTCTGGCGGGCGGCGGCGAAAATCTTGCGCGGGATTTCGAGAGCCCGCGCGCTGATGCCGCCGCTCATCGTATTGCCCTTGGAGCCCTGGTTGAAGGCGCGACCGAGGCGCGTGATGGAATCGAGCAGGATGAAGACATCGCGACCGCTCTCGACGAGGCGCTTGGCGCGCTCGATGACGAGCTTGGCGAGGCGGACGTGACTGGCGTTCTCCTGGTCGTTGGAGGAGGACCAGATCTCGCCGCGACCGGCGAGGAACTGGCGGAAATCGGTGACTTCCTCCGGACGTTCATCGATCAGGACGATCATGACGAAGGTATCAGGAGAATTGATCAGCACCGCGTCGGCGATGGCCTGCATCAGCATCGTCTTGCCGGAGCGGGGTGAGGCGACGATCAGACCGCGTTGACCGTGGCCGATGGGCGTCATCAAGTCGAGCACGCGGGCGGAGAGTTTGTCCGCGCCAGTCTCGAGCTTGATCCAGCGGTTCGGATTGATCGTGGTCAGCTCTTCAAAGGGGAGTTGGTCCCGGTACAAGTCGATGCCTCGTTCGTTGATCTGCTGCAGCTCGATGAGCTGCGGGCCGCGGCCATTGGAAATGCTCATGCCGGAGAGCTGCACGCCGTCGCGCAGGCCGTTGCGCTTGATCATATCGGGCGGGACAAAGACGTCCTGCGGCGTTGGTGCGCTGCCCCGCTCGGGTCTGCGCAAGAAGCCGTAACCTTTATCGTGAATCTCGAGAATGCCCGCTACGGGCGATGAATCTGACATGGGGAAAACGTACCGCCGACGGGCAATACGTGGGCAACCTCGCTGATTCCGCGGCGGAACGCAAGGATTATTTTCCTGCAGGAGCCTTCCCCACCAGCGTCAGCACCGCCTGCCAGTAGAGCAGAAAAGGAATGCTCGGTCCCGCCTTGGGATCGGCGGCGGGCTGCGCCTCATCGCCATTTTTCGGATACTCGTTCGTCCCCTCTGCATTGAACTTGCGATCATCCGTCGCGAGATCAATCACCCACGAACCGCCCTGTCCCGGATAATAATACTTGGGCGCCCACTTGTAGACCTTGGCAGCATTGAGCCCCTGGATAAACGCGAACCAATCGTCCGGCGCGGGATGCACGGTGACGTTCTCGAGCACCTTGTCGCCCATCGTGGTTTTGTAAATCACCGCATCGCCGCTCAGTTGAATGCTGGTCGTGGTGCCCTTGTCATCGAATTCCAGGTAGAGACTGTTGAACTTGGCGGGCTGGAAGGGATCGGGGACGAGGTCGGCGGCGTGAAGCGAAAGTGACAGGACGACAAAAAGAGATGCTGCAATGACAAGTGAATTCACGTCTGAATATAGAGTCCATTATCCCGAGTTTGTCGAGGGATCAGTTTGGATTTAGCGGTTTGTCCAGAACCTAATGGATTTGCCTGACAAGTGCGATTCGCAATAGATTTTGTCTTGCAATTGTTTAACGCTGTCTTACAAATTCAGCTGTGACCACAACTCTTACCTTTCGCCTCGAAGCCAAACAGCGCAAAAAACTGCGCAGTCGAGCGAAATTTTTAGGTAAAAGTGAGTCGGAATTTTTGCGTGAATTGCTGGATCGTGAATTGGAAGAGAAGCCAATGTCTGCCCGAATTGAGCACCTCGCAGGTACGCTTTCATTAAAGGACAAAAAACAAGACAGTTGGGGAGAGGAGATCCGAAAGCGGAATTGGCGTGAATAGCTGGCTTCTCGATGCGGGTCCTCTCATTGCCTTTCTGGATCGGAGTGATCCCTTTCACGTCCAGGTCAAGGCCGCTCTAGTCAGTTTTAAAGGCAAATTCTTTACCACGGGAGCGGTAATCACGGAAGCGATGCATTTTCTCCGTGTCGATATCGGAGGTCCCGCGACGTTGGTCGATTTTTTGGAATCCAGCCGTACTGCCGTGGTTGATTGCTGTCAACCCGCTGATCTGAAACGCGCGGTCAAGTTGATGCAGAAGTATGCCGATACCCCGATGGATTTTGCAGATGCCTCTCTGGTTCTTCTGGGCGACTCCTTGCGCGTGACCCAAGTCTGCACGTTGGACCGTCGCGGTTTTGCTACCTACCGGATGGCAACAGGCAAGAGATTCACCTTAGTCTTGGACGAGAAGTAACCCTGCTGAGCGACTTTGTCTTCACATCTGCGTTCTTCGTTCTAACCTCTCACTTCACATGATCCCCCGTTATTCCCGTCCTGAAATGGCCGCTCTCTGGAGCGAGGAAGCCAAGCTCAACCACTGGCTTGAAATCGAAGTGCTCGCCTGCGAGGGCATGGCCCGTTACGGCCACATTCCCGCTGAGGACGCGCAGATTATCCGCGCCAAGGCGAAGTTCGACATCGAGAAGGTGCGCGAGAACGAGAAGCGCACCAACCATGACGTCATCGCGTTCCTGGAGGAGGTCGCAGTGCACGTGGGCGGGCCGGGCCGTTTTATCCATCGCGGGCTGACTTCGTCCGATTTGCTCGATACGACCATGGCGCTGCAATTGGTCGCCAGCGCCGATCTTTTGCTCGCCGACTTGGGCAAGCTGCGCGAGGCCATCGCGGTTCGCGCGAAGGAGCACAAATTCACGCCGATGATGGGCCGTTCCCATGGCATCCACGCGGAACCGATCACCTACGGCCTCAAGCTGGCGCTGATGTACGACGAGTTTGGCCGCGCGATCAAGCGGCTGACTGAGGCGAAGGAGCAGATCGCGGTGGGCAAGCTTTCCGGCGCGGTTGGCACCCACGCGCATCTCGATCCGCGCGTGGAGGAATTCGTCTGCGAGAAGCTGGGCCTCAAGGCCGCCGATCTCTCCACGCAGATCATCCAGCGCGATCGCCATGCCCACTTCATGAGCACGCTCGCGCTCATCGCCAGCAGCATTGATCGCTGGGCAACCGAGTTCCGGCATCTCCAGCGCACGGAAGTTCTGGAAGTGGAGGAATTCTTCGCCGCCGGGCAAAAGGGGAGCAGCGCCATGCCGCACAAGCGCAACCCGATCACGGGTGAGAAACTCAGCGGGCTTGCGCGGGTTATTCGTGGTAACTCGGTCGCGGCGCTGGAAAACGTGGCCCTCTGGCATGAGCGCGATATCTCCCACTCCTCGGTCGAGCGAATCATCTTCCCCGATAGCTGCGAGTTGCTCAGCTACATGCTCAAGCTCACGACGGATCTTGTCGCGCGGCAGATTGTCTATCCGGAGAACATGGCCAACAACCTGGCCAAATCGAAGGGGCTCATCTTTTCCCAGTCGGTGCTTCTCGCCCTGGCCGACAAGGGCCTGCCTCGCCAGACCGCCTACGAAGCGGTACAGGCGGCGTCGATGGCTTGCTGGCGCGGAACGGAGCCGTTACCGGTTCACCTCAAGCGCTCGAAGGAAATTCTCTCCGTGCTGACGGAGAAGGAAATTGATGAACTCTGTTCACCGGAGCGTCATTTCCAGTATGTGGATGAGACGTTTAAGAAGCTGGGGTTGAGTTGACCTCGGTCAGATCACTTTAATAATCCGTCATCCTTCGACAAGCTCAGGATGACGGGCTTTGTCGACGCCTTCGATTTCAGTTGTGTGCCTCTCAGAGTGGGAGTAGGTTACGAGTCTAGGAACAAATTATGGACCATCCCTTTTTCGCCATTGGACTGCCTCACGGCGTGGAGTGGCTTTATATCTTGATCGGGGTCATCATTCTCTTCGGCGCGGACAAGTTGCCGAAGCTGGCGCGCGGATTGGGCAAGAGCCTGGGCGAGTTCAAGAAAGCCAAGGAAGATTTTGAAAAGGAAATGCACAGCGCAGCCAATACGGCCGATGTGAAGCCGGTGACGGATCAAAATCGCATCGGCGGTAATTTGCCTGAGCCAGTCAGGCCGACACCGGTCGCAACGGCTACTCCGGTTGACGCGCCGACCAAAACGAGCTGAGCGTCGAGGCGTTAAGTAACGCCAGTACCCCGGCGATGCCGATGGCGGTCGCGCCGATGGCCACGGTCAACATCGATGGCCCGAGCTCCTTGAGCAGGCGCCCGTCGAGATTCACGGCGAGACCAAGCAGGAAGCTGACCGTCGTACACAAATTGCAGAGGGCGAAGAGCCGTCCCCGCCGCGCGTCATCGACATCGTTTTGTAAGCGGGCTTCAATCGGGATCAGGATCAGGGCCGTGACGATGCCGAGTGCGAAGGCCCCAAAGATGGCGGGGAGATATTCGTGGAACTGGGCAAAGCCGATCAGCGTTGCCCCGAGTAGCGCAAGACTGGCGAAAGGCAACGCTTTGCTGTGACTCCATTTCCGGGCCCACCCGCAGATGCCGATCCCAAGTCCGACACCCAGCCCCACGGCGGCGAAGAAAAGGCCGAAGGCGAGTGTCTTGATATCAAAAACCGGAGGCTTGGGCGCGAAGTGGGTGAGGAAATGAATCAGTGAGTCGGCCAGGGCACGAACCGTCTTGAGATCCATGGTCACGACCATCTGTTGCAGGATGGTGATCAGGCCCATCGAACTGATGAAGGAGAAAGCCGATTTGACGAGGACGAGTGGGAGCAATTCGCGTTGCTCGCGTAGGACATCGAGACCCTCGATCGAGGCGCGCCAGAAACCGACCTTGGCATCAGACGCGATGGCTTCCTGCCGACCAGGAGAAAGATCGGCGGTGATGTGGAAGATGAACCACGCCGAAGTCAGGAAGCCGATCGCGTTGAAAATGAAACTACTGGGTGCGCCGAAAATGGAAACGAAGAGGGTCGCGAAAAGGGCGCCCACAAGATTGGCGATGACCCCGACCAGCGAGATGAGAGCATTGGCCGGGATGAGTTTATCCGGCGTGACGATCTGGGGAAGTGCTGCCTGCCGCGCGGGGATGAAGAGTCCGTTGAGCGCACCCATCAGGAAGATGACGGCAAAGACCGCATAGAGGTTCCGGTCATGGAACCAGAAGTAGAGGAGCGACAGCGTCATGCAGGCGCGGATCAGATCGGCCCAGATCATGACCCAGCGGCGGGAGCAGTGATCGACGATCCAGCCGTAGAGCGGCGCGAAGAGCAACCCCGGCAACATGGCGCAGAAGGTGACGCGCGCCGTATCCTTGCCGACCTCAATGCCGCCTTTGATCCCGAGCACCACGCTGAGCAGCGCGAACTGATAGAAGCGATCCCCGAGACTGCTGATGATCTGGCCATACCAGAGCCGGGCAAAATTCTTCTCGGCCAGGATGCTCCGGAAGGAGATGGACGCGGGCTCGGGTTTCATGCGAGTTGCTACTGAACCACAACCCGCGCCGGAAAGCGTCACGAATTTTTAATGAAAAATCATAAGGCAATAGCCGCAGGTTTTTTTCACACTTCCTCCTCGCCATCGAAATGGTGGTGAGTCCAATCTCAGGTATGGTGAAAAAAGAGGGCGCTAACTTCTGGTTGCCTCCGCTCTCTCTGGTGATTATCGCCTTGATCGTCGGGATGATCTCACTCTCGCCGTGGCGATTTGATCCGATCTCGATCACGGGACAGGCCCTGCTGCTGATTATTGTCCTTCGGGCATTTTGCTACTGGCCGCCGCTGGTCAGGTGGATCGCCGCCATGCCCATACCGCACCGGGTGGTGTTTGGGTTGGTAATCGCGGGAATGATCATGGGGCACTATACGATCAATAGCCGCCAATATTTTCCGTTCGTGGCGTGGGAAATTTTTCCCTTCGTTAATGAACGGGATCCCGTGACCTGTCCTGAATTCATCGCCACGACGGCTAGCGGGAAGAAGGTGCGCCTCCTCGTCGAGCAGCTCTTCCCCTCGATCGTGCAGATCAACCCGCTCGACAACGCCGCGCTTTTTCCGCCGGAGACGCTGGAGCATCTCGCCCGGACCATGGCCAAGGCTTACAACCAGCACCACCCGGATGATCCCGTGCGACAAGTCGACCTGGTCAACTTTGCCATCCATCTTCACCCCCCCGCGACCGAATCGCACCCCAACCCCTCATGCGAGCTACTGAAACGCTACGATATCTCATCGGACCACTCGAACTGATCCATGAGCAAGCCGGGCCGAGGCTCCTGCGCCTCACGCGCCTTGGCGTATTCGCGCTCTGGATCTTCAAGCTCCTCCTCGACCCCCTCTGGCGTCTGGCCGAGATGCCAAGGGAAATGTTTCAGCCGGTCGGCATGCTGAATTTGTTTCCTGCGAGTGTGCTGGAATCGCTTTTCCAACCGGGCGGCCTCACCCTTTTGCTGGGTGCGACACTTTTCGTTCTTGCTCTGGGCCTGACCAATCGTGCGTTTCCAGTTGTGGCCACACTTGCGGCAATTTTGCTCACCATCTACTCGTCCGTCATTCGCAGTTTTGGCCCCGCCGTGCATACGGATATTGTGTTGCTGCTCGCAGTCTATGTGCTGGCCGGTTTCGCCTGGGCCGATTTTTTTCAGGCCAAGCTGGAGCATAAAAGGGAGTCGCCAGCCTCGTGGAGTTCCTATCCGCTCATCACCATCGTATCGCTCCTTTGTCTCTCCTACATGCTCGTGGGATTCAATCGCATGGTCGCGGGTGGCATTCATGTTTTCACGGGTGACACGATGGAAGTCTGGGCCATCGATGCAAGCCTGCGCGGGTACTACTTCAATACGAATATCGGGTGGCATGTGCCCGAGTGGCCGCTCGTCGCGTTGATGCTCAAGCTCGGTTTGCCGGGGGTGACCATTCTCGAAATGATCGCGCCGCTTTGCCTGGCGTGGCCCCATTTTCGCTGGGTCTTCATCCCGGTCATGCTCTCCTTTCATCTGCTCAGCCTGGTGTTCATGAACATCTTTTTCTTTGATGACATGCTGGTCTATTTGCTGCTGATCGACTGGTCGCGCCGCTTTCCGGCGTTGAGTGCGAGAGGCCATTAGCGCGATCTAAAGGATTGTGCACGGCGACAGAGTTGGGTCGAAAACCCTGAAAGGGTTTTGATCCTTCAGCCCAGGGTTGGCGCACCAGCGCCTACCCTGGGTTCGCTCTCCATGACCGCTACGCTGAAAGGGTTGATGCGACGGCTCTGAGAAATAGAGTTTCAACCCCTTCAGGGTTGGCCAGTTCTTAATCTATATCCAGCGTAGGCGCTGCTGTGACAAACCTGGGCTGAAAGCTTGCCAGCCTTTCAAGCTGGCTTTTAGCACCGCCTTTTAAATTGTGTGTAATAGATAAAGCTGCTCTATCGCGACATAAAAATTCGCGAGAAACAAGGTGCGTTCCCAAGTTTCACTTGGGAACAAGGAGAGGTTGCGAGCTATTGCGCTTCCGGGCCACCGGAGCCATGGGCTAGGGTCAGGAGCACATCGGTCTTGGCCAATGAGCCGACCAAAAGCCGTTCCCGCGGGTTATTGATGACCGGCAGGCGTTCCCCATCGTGACGGGCAAAGACCTCGAGCGATTCCTTGAGCGAGTCGTCGCTGTTCAGGACCGGGATGTGATCGTGGAGGAGATCAAGGGCGATGACCACCTGCGGCAGGTCGGTTTCGTGGAGAAAGGGCTTGAGATCCTGAAGGGCAATGGCGCCGAGAAAACGACCGCCGGTATCCACGACGTAGAGATGCTTGAAGGTGTTTGATGCGAGTGTTCTCGCGATCTGCGGAAACCCGGCCGTGGGCGAGACGGTGAGGGGATCCCGCTTCATTAAATCGCGAACGTGGAGAAAGAAGAGGGGCTGGTCGGCATGGATGCGATTGGCATGTAACTGACGGCTGTAGACCGATTCGCTGCTGATGCCCCGCGCAACATAGAAGGCCGCGACACAGGCGAGCATCAGCGGCATGATCGTGGCATTCTGATGGGTCATCTCGAACATGATCAGGATCGACATGATGGGCGCACGGGTCGTCGCGGCGAGAAAACAGCCCATGCCGACCACGGCGAAACTCCCGACCAGGATCTGCCCCCCTGGGAGGAGCGCTTCCAATCCCTTGCCGAAGAGCGAGCCGATCATCGCGCCGCAAAAGAGCGTGGGCGTGAAGACACCGCCAACCGCGCCGCTTCCGGTCGTGGCCACGGTGGCCAGGATTTTGAAGAGCAGGATGGTCAACAGTCCCCACCAGACCCAGCTCGATTCATCATTGAGCGCCGATTCAACCACGCCGTACCCGTTGCCCCAGACTCCGCCGCCATTCCAAGACTCCGGTTGCAGGAGCGAAATCACGCCAACGACCAAGCCGCCGAGGCCCAGCTTGAGAATCACCGGAATTTTCAGTTGCTTGAAGAGGGCTTCCCCCCCGCGTAGCGAGAGTAAAAAGAGCGGGGCGAGCAGACCCGCCACGATGCCGAGCAGGGCGTGGGCGAATAATTGCCAGTTGGGCACGGCGCCGAATTCTGGCATGCGGTAGACGGCCTGTTGACCGAGAAACTGACCCGCAATAACCGTAGCCACGACCGATGCGACGATGAGGGGGCCAATACTTTCCATCGCGATGGAGCCGAGGACGATCTCCGCCACGAAAAACGCGCCGGTGAGCGGGGCGTTGTAGGCACAGGCGATACCCGCCGCCGCGCCGCAGGCGACGAGGAGCCGCAAGCGGGCGGGCGAGAATTCGCCCATCCGGCCCAGGAGCGAACCCATCATCGAGGCGAGCTGCACCATGGGGCCTTCGCGACCGATGGAACCGCCGGACGAGATGGTCACGAGCGAGGAAAGACTCTTCACCACGGTCGCCCGCACGCGGATCACGCCATTGCCCAGGACGACCGCTTCCATGAAATCGGTGGCCTTTCCGGTATGAGACCATTTTTGTCCAAAGACGAGAATTGCCCCGGCGACGAGTCCACCAGCGGCAGGCGAAAGCAGGCGCGCCCACCAGGGCATATGGGTGGCGCTCGCCGTATATTCGAGCGGGCCGTTGTAGTGAAACAGGAGGTTCTGCATGTGATGCAAGCCCTCGCGAAAAAGGACGGAGGTACATGCGCCACACAGGCCCACCAGCGCGGCCCAGAAGTAGTTGGATTCCCAGATATCGCCCGGTCCACGCTCGGTGAACCAGACTCGCAGGCGAAGGAGCTGGACGACAATGAAGCGGACCATTTTCTTGGCGGGAGGAGCCGCAGCCGAGCCGACGGGAGGGGAGATCGCCGGAGGGTTATTCATGTACGCAAAATGAAAATAGACCGTCCACGGCGCAACGACGATTCAAAATTAGAGCCTGCAGTCTGACACGAAATCACAACACAGCCTTGGCTAATCCAAAGATCGGGCCTAGATTCTGCCGCGTGGCATATATCTATAACATCCGTCATGACGGACCGCGCGTGGGACGTTCGCAAGGCGTGCTTATTTTCTGGGGGATGGTCTCCGCTGTTTTTGCGGCCCTCTTTTGTTACTACTTCCTGAAGAATCACGAAAATGAGGCGGCGGCAGACCGTTACCGCAATGACGTGATGGTGTTACAGGAGGAGCGCGATACCCTCAACGCGGAGAAAGACAAACTCCAGGCCGGGATCAGCGAGCGCGAAGCCGATGCCAAGACGCACGAAGATTTCCTGGCCGAAAAGGAAGCCACCCTCGCGGCGGAGGAATCGCGATTGTCGGCCCTCGCCCAACAGGCGCCGAATCCCGCGCAAGCAGCGACGGTCAAGAAATTCGGCGATGCCACCCGCAAACTGGCTACGGACGAAAATTCCGATGTTGTGACGCGTGGCGGTCATCCTGTCCTGCGCGTTTCCAACACGGCCTTCTTTGCTCCCGGCACGGCGACCTTGAAGCCGGAAGGCAAAGTGGCGCTGACCCAGATCGCCCAGGCCTTGAACGGACAGACCTCCCAGTTTGAGCTGCAGATTGAGACCTTCACCGATACCGAGGCCGAAGCGCAGCCCGCTGCGACGGCGACGACACCGGCGAAATCATCCACCCTGAATGCCTGGGAGCTGACCGCGGCGCGGGCGGTGGCGATCTCCCGTTTTTTTCACGACCAAAATCTGGTTCCGTTTCCGAATGTCCTCGTCATCGCGCGAGGGGACTCGGAGCCGATTGTGACCAAGGTGAAGGCGGACCACGCGCGGAATCGGCGCCTGGAAATTACGCTACTCCCTCTTCCGCCTGCGTTTCCCGGCACGGATGCTTCAGTGACACCAACACATGCTGCGACGGATACGACGGCTGCTCCTGCGCCTGCTACCACACATACAGCGGCACCCGCACCTGACGCGACGGTGCCCCCAGCCAAAACGGCAAAATAAATTCCCTTCATGGACTCCTCTGGCCCCGTGCCTACGTCTGAACCGGTACCGCCCACCTTTCCTACGGATCGCCAGAAGCGCATCTTGTGGACGGCTCTAACGGCCCTGGCGCTGACCAGCCTGCTCGGGGTTTCCGCGCTAATTTTTCTCGGCTTCATTTCCTTCCTGAGTTGGTCGTATCCAATCCTGTTGCCGATTGGGCTCGCGGTGATCATTGCCTTGGTCTTGGAACCCGCGGTGAACCTGATTCAAAAACGGGGCCTGAGTCGCGGGAACGCCACGCTGGTGGTTTGTCTGCTGTCGGTGGTCGGATTTCTCTTGTTCTGGGCATTCCTGTTGCCGCCCATTGTCAGTCAGGCAGGCGGCTTTTTCAAATCGCTGCCGACAACGCTGAACGATGGCCTGACCAAACTCCAGGCAACGATGGCGGTCGGCGATGATACCCACGCGGATCGATGGGGCGGACTTGTCCACGAGGTTCCAGCGCAAGTTCCGGATGCCGCCACGACGCAGACCAACCCGGCTCCGGCCGCGCCAGATACCAATGCGGCTCCCGTTGCGCCTGAGGAGGACAATTCTTCCCATGAGAGCGCTTCGGGGAAGCGGAGCGCGGAAATCGCCACCTGGCTCAAGGCGAACCTGCCCGCCATCCAGGAGAGTATTCAACGAAACATCGCTAAATGGATTTACTCCGCGCTGGGGCCGGTGGGGCAGGCTTTTGGCTTTATCCTGGGCTTCGGTTTTGTACCGATTTACGTCTACTACTTCCTGGCCGACCAGGAGACCATTGCCGGGCATTGGCACGATTATGTTCCGCTCCGGCGTTCGCCGCTGCGGGATGAGGTGGTCTCCGTGCTCACGGAAATCAACGGATCGCTGGTCAGTTATTTTCGCGGACAGATCATTGTGGCGGCGTGCAATGGCGTCCTGACTGTGATCGGGCTGTCGTTGATTGGAATTCCTTACAGCCTGGTGCTGGGGATTATCACGGGGGCGCTGAGCATCGTGCCGTTCCTTGGCATTATCGCGAGCATCATCCCGGCGCTCCTGCTCGGTTTCCTCTCCGCCAAGAGCGGTTCAAACTGGCAGTGGATCACACCGCTTCTGGTCATCGTCGTCTTCACGATTGTGCAGATGAGCGAGTCGATGTTCATCACGCCGCGCGTGCAGAGTCACAGCACCGGTCTCCATCCGCTGGCGATCATCCTGGGCATCCTCTTCTGGAGCCTGCTCCTGCCCGGATTGCTCGGCCCGATTGTCGCGGTGCCGCTGACCTGTGCGGTGGTCGTGCTACTGCGGCGGTATGTCTGGCAGGAAAAGAAGACGGGGTAAGGGTTACACGGAATTAACGGAATTTCTGCCAAATTGACGGAATGAAGGCAGGGTATTTGGGGAGGAACATTCGAAGGTCGCGATATGCGCCTCATGTTTTTTTCATAAAAAATTCCGTAAATTTGGCAGAAATTCCGTTAATTCCGTCTAAAATTCAGCGACGGTCATAGACCCGCTACAGGAATAAAAGCGAGGGGCGCCCCGGTTTCCCGAAGCGCCCCTCTTTGTTCTGGGCGTAAGCCGAATTCTGTTCCGCTGCGCTTGCTCAATGCGCATCGGCGACGGTCATTCATCTCTGGCGCGGATCGCTCCGCGCCAGCGGTGCCTTGCGGCACGCGTGCGACCGATACCCGAGACGGGTCGCGAACTTTCATCCGCAACCGGGCAGGCGACCCGGCGTCTCTGTTTGGCCTTGCACCGCATGGGGTTTATCGTGCCCCGGAGGTTGCCCTCCGGGCGGTGGGCTTTTACCCCGCCTTTTCACCCTTACCGCAACGCCCGTTCGAGCGCGCCACGGCGGTCTGTTTTCTGTGACACTTTCCATCAACCGGAACTTGCGTCCCGGCTCTCCGCGGCTTTTTCCGCGGCATGCTGCCTTGTGGTGTTCGGACTTTCCTCTCCCGCCGAGACGGGAGCGACCATCTACCCGCAGACACTCTATCCGAATTGAGCCATGCAATCCATGAGGAATATTAAGGAGGAGTTCTTCTGCCCGTTCGCGGCCCGGCGGGAACCGGGCCCTCCAGGGAATGCCGCGCATTGACGATTTTCGGCTTCGGCGTAGAGTCATGGCCGTGCCCAAACACTTTTGCTTTCTGCTGCTGGTTCTTGCGGGAATGACGCCACTTTGGGGTCAGGATGACGGCCCGGTAAAGATGACGCCGGAGTTTTGTTTTACTGTGCCGCTGGATCAGGTCGGGACAGATGTCTCGGTGAAGTACCCGATCCTGATGAATCCGTCCACGATTCTCAAGCCCGGCATGAAGCTGCGTGTGCTCTACATCCTGGCCAACCACACGGATGCCAATTCCGACCTCGTGCTCGCGCACAAGGGCACAACCGAGCAGGCCTACGCGCGGGATCCGGGCGCCTCAACGGATGGAACCGCCAAGTTGCCCAGTGAAGTTGCCCACGAGATCGAGGGTTACCGCCGCACGGTCTGGGAAGTCGCCAATAATTTTGTCCTGGCCATGGCGCAATATCCGACCGACTCGATGCACCTGATCTACCAGCCCGTGAAGGACAACCGGGTCTTGAAGGACGAGATTTTCAGCTTTTTTGATGGGATGTTGGTGGGGCTGCCGGGCGGCAAGGTGACGGTGCTGGCGGTGGAAAATGACAGCAAGGCGAACGCCGCGGGCGTGAAGGCCGGGGATGAAATTGTTTCCATAGGCGGAATTCCAACCAAGGGCGACTTGGCCACATTCGCCTCGGCCTATGCCACGACCAAGCACGACGCCAAAGTCAATGAAGTCTCCAGCTATCCCATGACCATCCGCCCCGATGGAAAGGGCGAGACCCGCACGGTGAATATCTCCATGCCCGCGACGCTCAAGGGCGGCTTGATGAACGGGCTTTAAGACAGTTTTTCCAACAGGCATTGACAATCGGGCGCAATTTCGCCAGTTTGGCGGGCTATGGCCAATACCCGTTCCGCTGCCAAGCAGGCCCGCGCCGCCGTGCGCCGCCGTGCTCGCAACCGTACTCAGATCAGCACCGTGCGCACTTCCGAGAAGAAAATCCGCGCACTCGCCAAAGCCGGTAAAACGGACGAAGCCGCGAAGTTGCTTCCCGCGTTTCAATCCCAGATCGACCGTGCCGCCAAAAAAGGTGTGGTTCACAAGAACACCGCTTCCCGTCACAAGCAGCGCGTCGCCGCTCTTTTGAAGCCAGCCAAGAAGGCTTAGTCCGGCAGATTGCCTGTCCAAGGCAGTCGATACGACCTCCGTGGGCGAGAGACTTCGCTTCGGAGGTCTGTCTTTTGTTATTGGCACGTGTCAGTGGCGCTGCTACCACATTGTGGCTTGAGGATTACGCACTTTACCCCGCTTTTTACTGCCTTTTGTGTAATCTGCACTTTTGGCCTGCTTTCCCTGCGCGGTCAGGAGCTCCCCGCTATCTCCACCACACCACCCGTGGCGAGCACCGGGGATGGATCGGTGGAAATCACGGCCGATGGCCAGAACACCTATCTGGGAAATATCGCCACCGCGGATGACAAC
Organism: uncultured Verrucomicrobiota bacterium; assembly: GCA_903863295.1. Classification (GTDB taxonomy): domain Bacteria; phylum Verrucomicrobiota; class Verrucomicrobiia; order Methylacidiphilales; family UBA1321; genus JABDGH01. The sequence goes on from CAIPBM010000113.1 coordinate 34,932, forward strand.
GTCGTCCTGCGCTACAAGAGCGATGTGATTTTCGCCGATCATATGATCTACGACCGTTCGACCAAGACGGTCACCGCCTTGGGCAACGTCCGTATTTTCAGTGGTACCAAGGTCTATCGCGGGAGCAGCATCGTTTACAACCTCGAAACCAAGGCGATGACCTCCTCCGCATTTTACGGCGAGGAATATCCCAAGTTCGTCACGGGCAAGCAGGTCACCACGCCAGAGCCGGATCACTACCGGTTGACCAATGCCACCTTCACGACGGATAACCGGGCCAACCCGAGTTTCCACATGGCGGCGAGCACGATCGAGTATCGCCCCAACGATGAAGTCGTCCTCAAGAACGTCCTGATCTACGTCGGCAACGTCCCGGTCTTTTACGTGCCGATTTTCGTCCAGTCGCTCAACGATTCCCGCCCGGCCTACCAGTTCCAGGTCGGCAATAGCGGTCGATTTGGTAGCTATATCGATAATACCTACAACTGGGTGGCCGATAATAAACTACGTGGCTCCACGGAATTCGACGTGCGGGAAAAGCGCGGTTATGCAGGCGGCGTCGATGTCCAATATTTCCCCAGCCTGACCAGCGATATCCTGCTCAAGACCTACTACGCGCAGGACAATCTCTACTCCAAAAGTTACAACGGCATCAACAAGGGCAACCAGAGTGACCAGAACGTTTTCGACGGCGTGCCCTATGACAACCGGTACCGGGTGGCTTACGAGCATCACCTTCAGTTCAGCAACGACTTCTCCTCCATCGCGGACCTGAATTTCTGGAGCGATCCGTGGATCACCCGCGACTTTTTCTCTGGCGAATATCAAGGGGAGAATCAGCCGCCGAATTTTATCAGCCTGAACGAATACAACCCCAACTTCACCCTTTCCCTTCTGGCGAGCCCCCAGGTGAATCCCTTTTTTGAGACCGTTGAGCGCCTGCCCGAGTTCATGGCGGAGGTCAAGCAGCAGAAAATCTTTGGGACGGACATTCAGTACAGCAACCAGAGCAGCGTGGTGAATTTCGATTTGCACTACGCCGATACCAGCAAATTCTCCAACCCCTCCAACTACATCTACAATTCATTCCCGGTCACCAACGCTTATACCTACTATCACCCGAACGCGACCTACTCCTACAATCCGAATTCAACCGCAAACTACAACGCGGACCGCTACGACACCTATCATGAGTTTTCTTACCCGCACCAGTACTTCAATTTTCTATCGCTGACGCCGCGCATCGGGGGCCGCTTTACCTACTATTCCGACGAGACTCAGGATTTGGGAGGCACGCTGAGCAAGGCGCGCTTGGCAGGAGACGTTGGACTTGAGGGGGACTTCAAGATTTCGCGTACGTGGCTCAATGTGGCCAGCCCCAACCTCGGCATCAACGGCATCCGCCATGTGGTGGAACCCTTCTTCAACGCGCAATACGCGCCATCACCTACGGTTACCCCAAATGAAATTCACGGCTTTGACAACCGTCTCTACTCCACGCAGCTCCAGCCGATCAACTGGACGGAATACAATTCGATCGACTCGATCGACAAGCAGGCGGTTTTGCGATTCGGCGTCTGGAACAAGATTCAGACCAAGCGGGACGGGCTGAATTACGACCTGATCACCCTCCAGACCTATGCCGATGCCGACTTTGACCGCAACTTCAGTTCCTCAACTCCCAATTCGACCTTGAGTAATCTTTTCAACAATCTGGTCTACGCCCCGACCAAGCAGCTCCAATTCAACAACTTTAGCGCCATTGATGTCAGCGGCGGTGGCTACAATCAGGTCGATACCAACGTCACCTGGTCGCCCGATCCTTCCTTGCAACTCACCGTGGGGGATCACTACATCAATCACAGCCCCATTTTCAGCGACAGCAACAACATCGCCTTTGGCATGTTCTATCGCTTGAACGAGCACTGGCAGTTGCAAGCTCAGGAGCAATTTGAGGCCGTGACCGGTCGTCTTCAGTTGCAGGAATATACCATCACGCGCGATCTCGATTCGTGGCAGGCGGCCCTCAGCTACTCAAACAGTGAATTCAACGGCCAGAACAACCAGACGGTCTACTTCTCCCTGACCCTGAAGGCCTTCCCGCAATATCAGCTTCGCACGCCGCGGATGTAGCCTTTGTTCATGATGCGCGCAAGTACGGTCTTTTCGTCTCCCCGCTAACAGTCTTGCGGTTTGCCCTCAATCCCGGCACAATCTCCCCTCCTTTATGAATCTTGCTATTGTCGGTTCAGGCTACGTTGGACTCGTCACAGGCGCCTGCTTTGCAGAGGTCGGCCATCAGGTCATCTGTGTGGATAATGATCTCAAAAAAGTCCATTCCCTGCAGGACGGTCACATCCCCATTTACGAGCCTGGCCTGGAAGAGCTGGTCAAAAAGAACGTCGCCGCCGGTCGTCTTTCCTTCACGGCCTCCATCGGCGACGCCGTGGCGGTCTCCAAGGTCATTTTCATTGCCGTGCCCACGCCGCCGCAACCGGACGGCAGTGTCGACTTGAGTTTCGTCGAGGGCGTCGCCCGTGAGATCGCCGTTCATATCAAGGAGGAATACCGGATCGTGGTCGACAAAAGCACGGTGCCGGTCAAGACCGGGGAAAAAGTCGCGCAGACCATCAGCCGCTACAACCCCGGCGCCGACATTGATGTGGTCAGTAACCCCGAGTTCCTGCGCGAAGGTTCGGCCGTGGAAGATTTGATGAAGCCGGATCGCATCGTCGTGGGTGTCTCCTCGAATCGCGCCGTGGGCCCGATGAAGGAAATCTACACGCCTTTCAACGCGCCGATCATGATCACTGACTTGAACTCGGCGGAGTTGATCAAGCATGCCTCCAACAGTTTTCTTTCTCTCAAGATTTCCTACATCAACGCCGTGGCCGCGATTTGCGAGGCCTCGGGCGCGAACATTGAGCGCGTGGCTGATGGCATGGGCGCCGACAAGCGGATCGGGCGCGCCTTCCTGAACGCGGGCATCGGTTACGGAGGCTCCTGCTTCCCGAAGGATATTTCCGCTTTCATCCGGATTTCGGAAGAGCTGGGCTACGACTTCCGTCTGCTCAAGGAAGTGGAGACCATCAATCGCGACCAGAAGGAACGGTTTCTCAAGAAAATCCGCGAGGCTCTCTGGGTTCTGCGCCATAAGAAAATCGGTGTTCTCGGATTGGCTTTCAAGGGCAATACCGACGACGTGCGCAGCAGTGTGGCCATCGCGGTCATTCAACAGCTTGTTGCGGAGGGCGCCGAAGTCCGCGCCTATGATCCCAAGGCCATGGACAAGGCCCGCTCCCTCGTCCCCGAGGTGAAAATGGTGGCCCAGGCCGAAGATGTGGCTGATGGTGCTGATGCGCTGCTCGTCCTGACCGAATGGACCGAATTCAAGTCTCTCCCCTGGCTGGCCATCAAGAAGCGCATGTTAAGCCCGCTCCTCTTTGACGGCCGCAATCTTCTCAACCCCGACGAAATGCGTTCGCTCGGGTTCACCTACACGAGCGTCGGACGTTAGTCCTTCCCTGTCAGCATTACATCCAGTTATGAATACAATCCTTGTCGGCGCCCAATGGGGCGATGAAGGAAAAGGCAAAATCATCGACGTCCTCACGGAGGAAGCCGATATCGTCGTTCGCTCCCAGGGCGGTAATAATGCCGGGCACACGGTTGAAATCGGCAAGGAGAAATTCGTTCTCCACCTCATTCCTTCCGGCATCCTGCGCAAGGGAAAGAAATGCGTCATCTCCAACGGCGTCGTCATCGATCCGGTGGCTCTGGTCGGGGAAATTGAGGGACTGGAAAAGCGGGGCATCAAGCTGGCCAACCGGCTTCTCATCAGCGAGACCGCTCACTTGGTGCTGCCCTATCATCGCAAGCTGGACGAGGCGCGTGAAATCCGCAAAGGGCGCGACAAGATCGGCACCACCAAGCGCGGCATCGGTCCCGCTTACGGCGACAAGGCCGCGCGGACGGGTTTGCGCCTGATTGATCTCGCCCAACCCAAGGTGTTTTCCGCCAAGTTGAAAGCCCGGATTGAGGAGAACAACGCGATCCTTGAATCGCTCGGTGGGGAGCCGCTCAAGTTTGCCGAGGTGGAGAAAGCTTATCTGGAAGCCGGCAAGCGGCTCCGCCCTTTCATCACCAACACCGTCGTCTGGCTGCACCGCCAACTGGAAGCGAAAAAACGCATTCTCTTTGAAGGCGCCCAGGGCACTTTCCTTGATATCGATTTCGGCACCTACCCCTATGTCACCTCGTCCAATACGACGGCGGGCGGATCCTGTACCGGCTCCGGCATCCCACCTCACCGGATGGATCGCGTTGTCGGCGTGATGAAAGCCTACACCACGCGCGTCGGTGAAGGACCGCTCCCGACCGAATGCGCCGAAGTCTCCGATATGCTCCACGCCATGGGACGCGAGTTCGGTGCCACCACGGGCCGTGCGCGCCGCTGCGGTTGGTTCGATGCGGTGGCCACCCGCTATGCGCGGATGGTCAACGGCATCGACGATCTCGCCATCACCAATCTGGACGGTCTCGACTCACTCAAGCAAATTCTCGTCTGCGTCGCTTACGAATGCCGCGGCAAGAAGCTCCAGTATCCGCCGAACGATGCGGAGGAGTTGCTCCATTGCCGTCCTGTTTATCGCAAATTCGCGGGCTGGCAAAAATCGACCTCGGACGTCCGACAATTCAAAAAGCTTCCCGTCAACGCCCAGAAATATCTCAAGGCGCTGGCGGAACTGACCGGGGCGAAGATGAAGATCATCTCGGTCGGGGCCCAGCGGGAGCAGACCTTTCAAGCGTGACGTCGGCGAGCCGACGAGGAGCACTTTCCGGCGTTGAATAAAAAATCATGAGCCCGACTCCGATCTATAAATTTGGCAAAATTCCCCGTCACGTCGCCATCATCATGGACGGCAACGGACGCTGGGCGAAGGCCAAGAACATGATGCGGATCCAGGGACACCGGGCCGGGGCTGAATCGGTGAGGGAAGTGGTCAACGCCGCTGGCGAATTTGGCGTCAAGTACCTGACGCTCTATGCCTTTTCCGTCGAGAATTGGAAACGGCCCAAGACCGAGGTGCATACCCTGATGGGCTTGCTCGAAAGTTTCCTGCGCGATGAATTGCCGGAATTAATCAAAAAGAACGTCCGGCTTCAGGCCATCGGTCGGCTCTCCGATCTTCCGGAAAACGTGCGCGATCAATTGCATCATTGCATCCAGGCCACACGAAACAACACCGGCCTGGTCCTGATCCTGGCCTTGAGCTACAGCGGACGGGTCGAGATCATTGAAGCGGTTCATTCGATCATTCGCGAAATCAAGCTGGGGCATCTCGACAGCGCCCAGATTGATGAGCAGGTTTTCAATCATCATCTCTATACCCGCTACTATCCCGATCCCGACCTCCTCATCCGCACCAGCGGAGAGATGCGCCTGAGCAACTTCCTGCTCTGGCAACTCTCGTACACCGAAATCTACATCACTCCCACGCTATGGCCCGACTTCCGTCGCCAGAATTTTGCCGAGGCGCTGCTTGATTACGGCAAGCGACAACGGCGGTTCGGGTCCGTCTAGCCGATCTCCTGGGTGAAATAATCTAGGGTTACCCTGAAGTCCGATTTTGTGCCATGTTAGCCCCATGCAAACGTCACCTTTTGCCCCGCGCCAATTTCTTCCCGATACCATTGACCTGACCGATACCGCGCAACTCGCGCCGGTTTTCGATAAGTTGGAGGCCCAGCTGGGCCAGGTGATTTCCGTGGCAGACCTCGAGGCCTGGTTGCGGGATCACAGCGAAGTTTGCGCGGCGCTCTCGGAGTCCTCCTCGCTGACCTACATCGAGATGACCTGCCAGACGGATGACGAGGCGAAGGAGAAGGCCTACATGCACATCGTTGAGGTGGTCGATCCGTGGTTGAAGCCGCGCCAGTTCTCCTTGATGCAGCGGCTGGTGCAATCGCCCTGGTTCGCGCAACTCCCACCCTTTTACGCCATCTTCCGCCGTAGCGTGGAGACGCAGGTGAAACTTTATCGCGAGGAAAATGTCGCCCGCGAGACCGAGGTCGCCAAGCTCACACAGCAGTACCAGAAAATCAGCGGCGGCATGACCGTGGTGTTTGATGGCCAGGAGCAAACTCTCGCGCGCATGGGGCGCATCCAGGAAGAACCGGATCGCACCCGCCGAGAGGCAGCGTGGAAGACCGTGACGGAGCGTCGTCTCCAGGAAACCGACAAGCTGGAGGAGCTTTTCGACAAGCTTCTTGTCCTGCGGAACGAGATCGCCCATGCCGCAGGCTTCTCCGATTTCCGTGCCTACACCTTCGCCAATTACGAGCGGTTCGATTACACGCCGGACGATTGTCTCCGCTTTCACGATGCGGTTGAGCACCACATCGTCCCCTTGGTGCGGGAGATGCAACGGGAGCGCCAGAAAAAACTGGGAGTCGATACCCTTCGCCCCTGGGATTTGGCCGTGGATCCTGATCACAATCCACCCCTCCATCCGTTCAAGGAATCGTCCGAGTTGTTGGAGAAATCGCACCAGATTTTCACCAAGCTCGATCCCCGTCTCGGTGCCTATTACGACATCCTTCGCAGGCAGGAACTGGTCGATCTCGATAATCGCAAAGGTAAGGCTCCGGGCGGTTACCAGAGCACGTTGTCGGAAGCGCGGGTGCCGTTCATTTTCATGAATGCGGTCGGCGTTCACCGTGATGTCGAGACCATGCTGCATGAGGCGGGACATGCCTTTCATGCCCTGGCCGCGCGTGAA
>CAIPBM010000114.1 GCA_903863295.1 uncultured Verrucomicrobiota bacterium
GCCGTGTCCACGGTGGAAGTCACCACCGTCAGCGCGACCTGCTTGCGGGTCTCGTCATCGGAGCGGATCGAAAGATGCACCTGCACCTTGTCCTTTTCCGTCAGCGTCTGGTCGGCGGGATCGTTGCTCTCACCGCCGTCCTTGGCCACGCGCTGGGTCTGCCGGGTGAAATTGGCCACCCGTCCAAGCGAACGTATCTGCGCGAGGAACGATTCGATCTGGTCCGGCGCAACCATCACGACCAACTCCGCCGAGACATCGCTGCCCGAGATGTGATTCAAGTCGGCCTGTAAAATCTGCGCCTTGAAGTCGTCCGCCGTTTGCCGCGCCTTCTGAAAAGTCGCCTCCACATCGGTGGCGAAGAGCGCGAACTGGTCCTGCTCCTTGAGCAGATAAGCCGCCGCCTGGTTCAGGTCTTTCTCGCGCATGGCGATGGTCACCGTCGCGTATTGCACCTGGAAATCGTAGAGCTTGAGTGAGCCCTGCATCTGTTCGATCTCGCCGCGCACCCGGCCCAGTTCGCGCTCGACCTGCAGCAACTCGGAGACCTTCCCATTCGTGCGCTTGAGCAGCTCCTGCAATTGCGCCTCCATCTTGCGCGAGTTCTCCAGCCGCGCCTGCGTGTCATAGTAGTCCTTGGTCACATCCTCCGTGCTCACCGATTGGTTCGTGATCTGCCCCAGGTCGCGCAGCTTGAAAAGGAAGCTCTCCAGATTCTGCGGCAAAACCTTCACCACCACCGTCCCCTGCAGCTTGCCATTACCGCCCTTCTGCGAGTTACTCGTATCGACATAGCCGCCCGCTTGCTTGGTCAGCTCCGTAATCTGATCCGCTGCGATCTGGTAGCTCTTCACCTCGAGATCGAGTTGGGCATTGTGGATGAGTTTGCGGGTGTCGGTGACGGAAGCGACAGCCGGATTTGGAGTTTGAACAACTGAAGGTGAAGAGTCCGTACTTGGCGTATCCGTGGAGATATCGGCGAGAACAGCCTTTTGCATCAGTGCGGCAGGAGCGACGGCCAGCGTCGCGACCTTCTTGTCGAAGACCGGACTGTTATCGTCTACTGAGACTCTTGTCTTTCCTGAGTACGAGGAATCAGGAGTTGTAGCCTCCGGTGGAGGCGTTGACGGGAGTGCTCCTGCTGCTGCCACTGCTTTAACTTGGTCAAGTTTCACTTCGTTTCGGTTTTGGAAACCGTCACGCTCTCCCTCCATCGCCAGAAGCTGTCGCTCCCGCTCCGCCTGCATGGCGGCGCTTCCCTTCGCCTTTTTAATCCCGCTAGTGATCGGCCCTAAGGCAACACCGGCAAGGACAGTTAGGATGGCCATCAGGACAACCCATTCGATAACTCTTATCCGCTTCACCAAGCGGAATGGGATTTGAAGCATCGTCCAGACAGCCACCACACTCTCCCAAGCCGTTTCCTGATGACGCTCCTCATCCTGGATCTTCCTTCGTACGCCCGAAACCATTCGTTGTTCAAAGGCGGGATCGGGCTGGGCGTTGGTGTGGGTCTTTTCAAGTAGATCATGCATAAGTTTGGCCTCGTCGTACGCCGCTCGCGCGGCGGGATCAGTTTGTAAGCGGGAATCAAATTCAATGCGCTCCTGCGGCGTCAACTCACCGTGAAGCGCGGCAACGATCAGTTCATCAAGCGGATCGTGGGGAGAAATCGGTTTCATAAACGCCCTCCTCTAAAAAGCTCCGTCATCCTGAGCGAAGGCGAGCCCGTCGACCTTGTTTTCCTAACGGACCTACCCGAGCCGCAATCGAAGGACCTAGCCTCTAATGGAACGGCCATTTCAAATCGGCGACGCACGTCCTTTTCGCAGCGCAAGCCCGCCCTTGTTGACAAGGCAACCTGTGAGAAATCTTCCCCGCTCAACCGCATGACGCCGCGCTTTTGACCCGCGATGCTTGACCGGAGCAGGCCCTTCGACTGCAGCTCGGGAAAGCTCCAGCGTAAAAAGATATTCTCGTGTTCGCCTCCGCTCAGGATGACAGAACGGCTATTCGAAAGTTGTAGAGATTTCATAAGCTTTGCCTTTCCAGTCCTGGCATACGGCGCAACGTGCCGAGGGCCCGGCCCAAAATGCCGCGAAGGGCTCCGTTGCTCAGGCCCATGGTCGTTTCGATCGCCCGGTAATCGAGCCCCTCCAGGTAGCGGAGCGTCAGCGCCGTGCGATGTTCCTCCGGCAAGGTCGCCAGCGCCCGGCGAATTCGCGCCTGATGTTCCTCCTGCTCCAATCGAGACCCCGGCGTCACCGCCTGATGATCCACCAGCGAGTCGAATGTCTCCTCATCCGCCTGCGGCCGTCTCCGGCGCAACCGGTCGCGCGCGCCATTGCGGGCCACGGTCAGAAGCCATGCGGGAAATTTCTCCGGCTCGCGCAGTTTGCCGCGCTGCTGGTGCGCCTTGAGAAACGTGTCCTGCACCGTGTCCTCCGCCTCGGAGACATCCTGCAAAATCGCGTAAGCCACCACGTAGACCCTCCGGCCGTAGGTTCGGATCACCGTTTCAAACGCCGCGTCATCCCCTCCCAGCGCCGCCATGACCATGCTTCTCTCGGTCAAGTCCATCGACGGAATGGCCTGTGTTGCCAGAGGCGAAGAGGTGAGCACGGGTGAAGTCACAAGCGGCATCAGGGATCAGGTGGTTGCAACGCGTTCAGAGTCCATCTACCGGCATAGACGCAAGCGCCGCGAAATCCGCGCGAATTATTTTAACAATTCTGAGTTTTAGACGAAATTAACGGGGAAGGAATGCGATCTACTTTCGCATACCCTCCTTTAAATCAGCTCCATCTTGCTCCGTCCCCTTCATGTATTTCATGTCTTCATGTATTCCTGTTAAATCTGTCTCGAATCCCCCTCGGTTAATTCCGTCTAAATTCCCCTTCCCAAAAATCCTGTTAATCTTGTTAATCCCGTCCAAAATTCTACCCTTCCCCATGCTCGTTGAGATTCAAATCCAATGCCCGCATTGCGGCGAGATCATCGTCACCACCGCCGACACCTCCCAGGGCGACTACTCGACCATTGAGGACTGCGAGGTCTGCTGCTCGCCGATGAACATCGAGGTCATTTGCGAACCGGGCGAAGTCGAGGACGTCCGGGTCAGCCTCGCCTGAGCTCATGAATCCCGCGCCATTCCTCCTCGTCGATATCGGCAATTCCCGGATCAAGTGGGCCGTGGCAGATCTGCAAGGCCCCATTCAGCCTGTCGGCGAAATCACCACGGCGCAGGCTTCGCCAGAATTGATCCAGTCCCTTGCCCAGGAGTTCCCTCTTCATGAGGCGATCATTTCCTCCGTCGTCCCCAGGCTCAACGACTCGTTCACGTCCGCCTTCTCCAAGCGACTCCGCTTCGTCAGCGCCAGCCTGCCGGGCCTCAGCTTACGTTTCGATTATCCGAAGCCGGGCGAACTCGGCGCAGATCGACTCGCTGCCGCTGTCGCCGTTAAGGGAGACAAGCAAGGACCGGTCATCGTCGTCCAATGCGGCACTGCGACCGCTTTCACCGTCCTGAATGGAGAAGGAAAGCTCTGCGGCGGTGTCATCGCTCCCGGCCTGCGCACGCAACTCGATTCGCTGATCGGCGCCGCCGCGCAACTGCCTGAGATCGATTTGGGCCAACCGGAACAGGCTCTTGCCCGCTCGACCGCCGAGGCCATCCGCGCCGGGGTCATCCTTAATTATCAGGGTGGGGTAAAGGAAATTCTCCGCGCACTGATCAGCGAACTGCCGTCTTCCCGCACGCCCCGCATCGTCCTGACCGGCGGTGATGCCACCTACCTGAGCGGCGCACTCGGTCTGCCCCACACGCTCCGTCCTTTACTCGTCTTCGAGGGGCTGCGCATGATTGGAGCCTCAACTTTAGCAACCCCTTCCTAAACCCGAAGAATGAACGCCATTTCCTCCAACCGCATCGACCGCAAATTTGTCGAACTCAAAGAAAAAAGCCAAAAGGCTTTCGTCGCCTACATCACGGCGGGCGATCCCTCCCCAGCCATCACCCCGGAACTCGTCTGGGCCCTGGAACGCGCCGGAGCGGATGTCGTGGAACTGGGCGTCCCCTTTTCCGATCC
>CAIPBM010000115.1 GCA_903863295.1 uncultured Verrucomicrobiota bacterium
AGACGGAAGCATCTGGCGCGGCCAGGCCTTCGGCGCCTCCCAGACCGCCAACGGCGAAGTCTGCTTCAACACCTCCATGACCGGTTACCAGGAAATCCTGACCGATCCCTCCTACCGCGGCCAGATCGTCACGATGACCTACCCGCGCATCGGCAACACCGGCATCAATTCCCTCGATGTTGATTCGGGCGTGCCCCACGTCGGAGGCCTCATCGTGCGCGAACTCTCCCCCGTCGTCAGCAACTGGCGCAGCGAAGAGACACTCGATTCCTACCTCAAGCGCTACAACATTCCCGGCCTCACCGGCATCGATACCCGCTCGCTCACCCTCCGGCTCCGCACCCAGGGCTCCCTGCGCGGCGTCATGACTTCCGAAAAAATCTCCGATGCCGCCGCCATCGACCTCGCCAAGAATTGGTCCTATCTCGAGCGCGACTTCGTCAAGGAAGTCACCTGCCCCGCCGCCTATGATTGGGATCCCGAGGACAAGCTCAGCCGCAAGTGGACGCTCATCCAAGGCAAGCGTCCGGCGGGATCGCCTCCCCTCACCGGAGAGGATTATTTCGAGCCGCTCCCTCCCGTCCAGCATCGCATCGTCGCGTTTGATTTCGGTCTCAAGACCAACATCCTCCGCCGCCTGCGCCAATATGGCTTTCAGGTGCGCGTTCTTCCCGCCACCGCCACCGCCGACGAAGCCCTTTCCACCAATCCCGACGGCATCTTTCTCTCCAATGGCCCCGGCGATCCCGGCGTCATCACCTATGCCCACAAGACCGTGCGCGATCTCATCGGCAAGAAGCCAATCTTCGGCATCTGCCTCGGTCACCAAATCCTCGGCTACGCCCTCGGCGGCAAGACCTTCAAGCTGAAGTTCGGCCATCGCGGTGGCAATCAACCGGTAAAAGACCTGACCACCGGCAAGATCAGCATCACCTCGCAGAATCACGGCTTCGCGGTCGACCCCAAGTCGCTTCCCGCCAACGAAGCGGAGACGACTCAAATCAATCTCAACGACCAGACCAGTGAGGGGCTTCGCCATCGTTCCGAGCCCGTCTTCTCCGTCCAATATCATCCTGAAGCCGCTCCCGGCCCCCACGATGCGAACTACTTTTTCCGCGAGTTTAGTAAAATGATTGATAACGGCGGGAAAAACTCGTAGCGTTTGCCACTATGCCCCGTTTAGTTGCACAGTCGCCGGAATTTGCCGGGAAATCCTTTGATCTGACTGGCCCGGAAATCACGGTTGGTCGCGTCGACGACAACCAGATTCAGGTCGAGCACGCGAGCGTCTCCGGTCACCATGCCGTGCTCAAGCTCGACGGTCAGGATTACTCGATCAAGGATCTCGATTCGACCAACGGCACCCGCATCAATGGCGAGCGCATTTCCGAACAGAAGCTCCGCCGCAACGACGTCCTGCGTCTCGGCAATATCGAGCTGCTTTATGATTCCGAGCATCAGCCGCCCGGTCAGCCCATGCCGACTCTCTCGGAGCGCGTTAACCTCGGCGAATGTGCCTCTCAGGGTCGCCCGCTGCATTTTGCCAATGCGTCACCGATTGGTAAAAAGATCAGGGCCGGAAAAAGCAAGCTTTGGGTCTCGGTTGTTGGCGTTATCGCTTTGCTCGCCGTGGCCGCCATCGGTTATTTCGTCTGGGCGGTCTTCATGATCCCCAATGCCGATAATCTTGGTTAGCCTCCCTCTTCGTAGCCTAGGGGAATTTTGACGAAAGGCTGATTTTAGAAATCCCGTCATCCTGAGCTTGTCGAAGGATCAGCTCCTGGCGACATTCTCACTCAAATAAGACGCCAGAAACGCGCATTATCAGAGAGAACTTTCGCAAATGGAAAGTTTGTGAAGTTCGCGGCCATCTTGCGGAGGCTGATCCTTCGACAAGCTCAGGATGACAGAATTCTCTGGCCGGACGATTTTCGCAGAAGACTCTTACAGATTACCTTTCGCCTTGGCCTGAAACAGGCTAGGATATCGGGTTGTGTCGCGCCACAGTCCCTCCCACCCCCAGCGACTCGTCGCTCTCGGAGCCGACGGTGCCGATATTTTGTACCGGCTGGGCGTCTGGTCCCAGGTCGTCGGCGTCACGACTTTTTATAAGCCACCCGCAGGTGCCGAGACCAAACCGCGCGTCAGCGGCTTCAGCTCCGGCAATATCGATGCCATCCTGAAGCTCGAGCCCGATCTCGTCATCACCTCCACTGACGTCCAGCATCAACTCGCCGCCGATTTGATCAAGGCGGGCGTGACCGTCTGGGCCATGAACTCCCGCAGCATCGAGGAAATCTACGCCGCCATCCGCAATCTGGGCCAACTCGTCCACCGGAGCCCCGAGGCCGAGAAGCTGGTCGCCCAAATGGAGACAGCGCTGCAACCTGTGGCCATCACGGGCGCTCACCGTCCCAAGGTCTATTTTGAAGAGTGGCCCGAGCCGCTGATTACCGGTATCGGCTGGGTCTCGGAATTAATCGAACGGGCGGGTGGCATCGATATTTTTGCCGAGTTGCGTCACGAGAAAAAGTCGGCGGCACGCACTGTCTCGCCGGATGAAGTCCTGGCCCGGCAGCCCGATATCATTTTCGCATCCTGGTGCGGCAAGGCCGTTCAGATGGGCGAGATCACCTCCCGTAGAGGCTGGGACAACATCCCCGCGATCCGCAATGGGCGCCTCTTTGAAATTCCGTCAGATGATATCCTACAATCGGGGCCTGCGCTGGTGCGTGGGTACGAGTTGATCAAGCGACAACTCAAGCGCCTTGCCACGTCACGAGGTCGTTACAATTCCCGCGTTGCCCGGGCTCCCCGCAAAAAGCTACCCTCGGAAACTCCCATGACCACGCCTGACCTGACCGATCCCCGGTACTTCATCAATCGCGAACTCAGCTGGCTTGCCTTCAATCGCCGCGTACTGGAAGAAGCCCAGGATCCCAGCCAGCCTTTGCTGGAACGAGTCCGCTTTCTTGGCATCGTCACCTCGAACTTGGATGAATTCTTTGAGGTTCGCGTCGCCGGCATCAAGCAGCAGATTGAGCATGAGTCGGACGATTCCGGGCCCGATCGCCTGAGCCCGCGCCAGATTTTCGACGGCATCCGGGTCGAAGTTCTCAAGTTGATCGAGGACCAATATCAACTCTGGAACAATGAGCTCCTACCCGCCTTGGGCAAGCACGGCGTCTTCCTGCATCACTTCCAGAACCTGACCAAGGCTGACCAGACCTGGGTCTCCCATTATTTCCGCGATGAGGTCTTTCCGGTACTCACTCCCCTCGCCGTCGATGCCAGTCATCCCTTTCCGCAGTTGCAGAACAAAAGCCACAATCTTTTCCTGCGCCTGAAGCGCCCGGAGACCTCCGACCGTGCGGGAGAAATCCTCCACGCCGTGGTGCAGATTCCCCGCGTCTTTCCGCGGCTCGTCCGCATCCCACACCCGAACGCGCATGAGTGGCACTACATCCTCATCCAGAACCTGATCCAGAACCATATCCACGATCTCTTCCCCGGCCTGGAAGTCGAGCAGGCCTATGGCTTCCGTATCACCCGCAACAGCGATCTCTACATCGATGACGAAGAAGCGGAAAACCTGCTCCGCACCATCGAGGATGAATTACGCAAACGTGCGCGCGGCAATGCCGTCCGCCTCGAAATCGAGCACGGCTGCCCGCAGGACATGCGCCGCCTTCTTCTCGATATCTTCAAGCTCACGGAAGACGACGTTTATCAGGTCAACGGCCCGCTCAACTTCCTCCACCTCATGCCGCTGACTTCGATCGACGCCCTCGCCGCCCTGCGCGATCGCCCCTACATCCCCGTCGTTTCCCATGCCTTACCCGCAGGCGGCGATTACTTCGATACCATCCGCCACCAGGACATTCTCCTTCATCATCCTTACGAGAGCTTCGCGAGTGTCGTCGAGTTCCTCCAGAACGCCGCCTCCGATCCCGCCGTCCTGGCCATCAAGATGACGCTCTACCGCACCAGTGGCGACTCCCCCATCGTCCACTCGCTCATTCGCGCGGCGGAACATGGCAAGCAGGTCACCGTGCTGGTTGAACTCCGTGCCCGCTTTGATGAAGCCAACAACATCCTCTGGGCGCGGCAGCTCGAGGAAGCAGGCGTCCACGTCGTCTACGGTCTGGTCGGACTCAAGACCCATTGCAAGGTTTTGATGATCGTCCGCCGCGATGAGGATCGCCTGCGCCATTACCTTCATCTCGGCACGGGCAACTACCATCCCAGCACGGCCCGCTTTTACACCGACCTCAGCCTCTTCACGTCGAACACGGAATTGGGCGAGGAAGTGGCCATGCTATTTAATACGCTGACGGGGCTCTCCGAGTTCCGCGGCGCGAAGCAGTTGCTCGTCGCGCCGTTCCAGATGCATGAGACGTTCCTAAAGCTCATCCATCATGAGCGCGACCTCGCTCTGCAAGGCAAGGAAGGCCGGATCATCGTGAAGCTGAATTCGCTGGTGGAGGAAAGCCTCATTATTGCCATGTACGAGGCCTCACAGGCAGGCGTGAAGATTGATCTCATCATCCGCGGCATCTGCTGCCTGCGCCCCGGCGTGCCCGGGGTCAGCGACAATATCCGCGTCATTAGCATCGTTGGCCGTTTCCTCGAGCACAGCCGCATCTTTTACTTCGGCAACGGCGGCAAACCGAAGGTCTACCTCGGCAGCGCCGACTGGATGCCGCGCAATCTCTTCCGCCGCGTTGAGGTCGTCTTTCCGGTCCGGGAACCCGCCCTTCGCAAGCGCATTACGGATGAAATCCTGCCCGCCTACCTCAGCGATTGCGTCAAGGCCCGTGTCCTCGGCTCCGATGGCGTTTACACCCGCGCCGTCTGCCCGGAGGGCAAGGAGCCCGCCCAGTCGCAACTCACTTTCCGTAATCTTGCCCGCAAGGCCGCTTCCCACCATCCACACGTGGAAACCAAGCCCTCCCGCGAGGAGAAAAATGCGTCCTAGCGCTTAGATTTTGACTTTGAAGGCTTCGTTCGGTTTAAGGTCGAGAATGAAGTGAGTCAGCCAGACCGCCAGGTTTTCAAGATCTTTCAGGTGCACGGCCTCGACCGGCGTGTGCATGTAGCGGTTCGGCACCCCGATGGCCGCCGTGGCGATACCGCCCCGTTGCAGAAAGATGGCATCGGCATCGGTGCCGGAACGGCGGGGATCAATCCCGCGCTGAAAGGCGATCTTGTTCTTCACGGCAATATCCTCCAGGCGCTTGACCAGCACCGGATGATTCACACTGCCGCGACTGAGAATCGGCCCCAGGCCCAAACGCGTATCGCCGAAACGCTTCTTGTTGGTGACCGGGATATCGGTCGCCTGTCCAACATCAATCACGATGGCTGCATCAGGCTTGACCGAATATCCGAGCATCTCCGCTCCATAGAGCCCGTTCTCCTCGCCAATTGCCGAGGCGGCCACGACCTGTGCCTTGATTTTGCCGCGCGATTTCGCGCACAACCGCATCACTTCCGCGGCAACAAAGGTTCCGATCCGGTTATCACAAGCCCGGGCGATGTAGATATCTCCATTCAGCTGCTGGAATCCCACGGTGTAGGTGATGAGATCGCCCACCGCTACTTTCTTTTCGGCCTCCTTGCGGCTGCTCACACCGATATCGATGAAGAGATCGTGTAGCTCCGGTGTGTCCTGCTTCTTGCTCCGATCCTGCATATGAATAGCAAGCGCGCCGATGACGCCGAGAACTTCCCCGTGTCGCCCGTGAATATGAACGCGTTGTCCGCTGGCGAGACTGGGATCGTGCCCGCCAACGCCGCTGAAATAGATGAATCCGTTATCGTCGATATAGGCGATCTGGAAGGCGATTTCATCCGCATGCCCTTCCACCATGATCTTGGGCGAGCCCTTCGGATTTAGGATAGCGAGCGCATTGCCGTAGGTATCGGTCTCGACTGTATCGGCGAAGGGCTTGACGTAATCGAGCCAGACCCGCTGGCCGCGGGCTTCATCGCTGGAGGGCGTGGGGGTGTTGAGGAGCTTGGTGAGAAATTCGAGGGATTCCGGGCGCATAAATGATTTAAGAGGCCTGACCACCCGCTTGTCGAGGAACTGTTCATTTTAGCCTGTGAACTAACATATTCTATGATGCTTTTTGACCGTGAAACAGGTCAGCCAGTCGAACAATGCCTCTCCGAGCGGGCTTTTCGAGAAATAGATAGAGAACTGTAGATAAACCGATAACAACCACCACGTAGAGAAACCATCCTATTGGGGATTTGATCGGAAAATTGGATCGACTGAGAAGACTTGCGACAATTCCGTGAATCATATAAACGGAAAAACTGATCTCGCCTAAAAATACGAACCAGCGATAAGAAAATAGGCGGGAGATTATTCCCATTTGGTTAGCAAAAACATAAAGTAAAAGTCCAAATCCAGGCACACAGATGAAATCCTGCATAAAGCGACTCGCCAGAGGATAGGTCTGTCCCGAAATCAAAAATTGGGCCAGCGTCTCTGAGCCGGGAAACATCCAAAGAACCCCAAAAAATGCCAAGAGTTCAAGGCCAGAGTTTCGCTGTTCTTGTCCTATTTTCCTCCTGGAATCGGACATCCACCAAACGCCCAAAGCCATGCCGAAAATAAATTTGTAGAGATGCATCAGGGGACAAAACGTGAGAAACGTTTGATAGGAAGCGACGTTCCCTAAGGTATTTTCAGGTAGTACGACGTAGGCAACTCCATTCAGAGAAGCCGTTAACGCCAAGCTTAAGGCGATTACCTTTAATGGCGCTTTTAATATCAGGGGCAACAGAAAAAGAAACAGAGCGTAAAACAGCACTTCCACAGAAAGACTCCAGGCTACTCCGTTATAAGACAATGCAACTCGGCTAATCGGAACCCATGCTTGAAGCAGGAAAAGGTTAAGCGCAGTGCCGGCAATAAGATGCTGCTGAAGCAAGACTCCAAATGGCTTCGCAGCCACGACAATAGCAAAGGTAAAAAGATGTAAAGGCCAGATTCTCGCCATTCGGACAATCCAGAAACGTAATCGCTTCCCCGCCCCATGTTCAATATATGGGTGAACATAAGTCAGAATAAATCCGGAGAGGACATAGAAAAAAGTGACACCTGATCTAAGGTACTCCTCTTTTTGCGCTATGGTGTGTAATGACACAATGGCCATGGCGGCAAGAAAGCGAAAGGTCGTTAATGGTGCGAGAACGGGGGTGGATTTTTGAGTTAGGGCCATAAATCGACATATCTTGTTAGGTCGCCTTGCTCGACCTTTAGCCTGAATTACAATGGGTTTACATCAAAATTAGACTCCTTGGATTGACCACTCATAAGTTGACAGCGCGCCCACTCGCACGGAAGGTTCTCCCATGATTAAACGCCTCCTGCACACCCGTTACCGCGTCAACGATCTTGAAAAGACCCTGGCTTTTTACCACGATGTTTTTGACCTGAAAGAGGTCACGCGCCACACCTCGCCGCGCGGGTCGACCGTCGTTTTTTTGCAGCCGCCCGGCGGCTCGGAACAAATCGAAATCTGTCATTATCCCAAGAGCGGCCCAGTCGTCGTCCAGCCCGACTTGACCCATCTCGCCTTTGAGGTGGACGATCTCGAGGCCTTCGGTAAAGCCGCCGCCGCCAAGGGCTATCCCTTCAGCGACGGCCCGACCGTGACCAGCTCCGGCAGTAAAATCGCTTTCATTGATGGCCCGGAAGGCTATGAATTTGAACTGATCGAAAAGAAGAAATAAGCCTGATGAGAACCGTCCGCCTCGCCGCCAGCCTCCTTGCCGCCAATCTCGGGCAGCTTGAGCACGAAGTGAAGCGGGCGGAGGAGGCGCAGGTCGATTCCATCCACATCGACGTGATGGATGGACACTTTGTCCCCTACTTCGCACTCGGCACCGATATCGTGCAGGCGGTACGGAAGCTCACGCGCCTGCCGCTGGAAGTTCACCTGATGATCCAGCAGCCGGACCGCTATGCGCGCGCCTTTATCGAGGCGGGAGCCGATTTGCTCATCGTCCATCTCGAGGCCTACCACGATCCCAAACGGACGGTCTCAATCATCCAGGACATGGGCTGTCGCTGCGCCATCGCGATCAACCCGATGACCCTGGTGGAGAACACCTTTCCGCTTCTCAAAAAGGTCGATCAATTGCTCTGCATGTCGGTCAATCCCGGCTTCATGGGGCAGCCGTTCATCATCGAAGTGCTGGAAAAAGTCCGCGTGGCCCGGGCCTACCGGGATAAGAATCATCTCCAGTTCGATATCTCCATTGATGGCGGCGTCACTGATGAGACCGTCGGCCCCTGCGTCACCGCCGGTGCGAATCAGGTCGTCGTTGGCGGCCCGATCTTCACGCCCAAGGACGCGGCTCAAGCGACGCATCTCCTCCGGGCGCGGGCGAATGAGGTGGGTGCGGGGGGATAAGTTCTTGCCAGGGCGAACAGCCTTGTTTTACCAGCTGTAAATTGCCATTGTAACCCTCATGAGCAAAGTCTCCCTAGCCGACCTGCTGGAGCTTGGTGTGGCTGAGCGGATTCAGATGGTAGAGGACCTTTGGGACAGCATCGCCACGATGCCTTATCCCTTGAAGCTGACCGAAGCCCAACGCGAGGAGCTTGATCAGCGCCTCGAAGATTTGCACCAGAATCCTAATGACGGTTCATCGTGGGAGGAAGTGAAGCGGCGTCTCTTGGGGCAGGCTTGATGATCCGCGTCATTTTTCGGGCTGCCGCCGAAACCGAGTTCAACTGACCCTTAGGCATCCGGAAATCCACCCCATAGTGTATCGGAACATTTGGCAAGCTGTTCTCCGGCGCTTCCCTTATTCTCTCCTCTATGTCGTTTCTGATGAGGCCATTATCGTCCTTTCCATTTTTCATGCCTCCCGTAATCCCATGATCTGGAAACGGCGCGAACGCTTTCAGTAGCCATCGCAATCCAATTTGCTACAATACTCGTTCCCATGTCAGCCCAGGCTCTTACCCGTAATTTTTGCATCATCGCCCACGTCGACCACGGCAAGACGACGCTCTCCGACCGTCTTCTGCAGGCGACTAATACCGTCAGCGACCGCCAGATGACCGCGCAGCACCTCGACTCAATGGATCTTGAGCGCGAGCGCGGCATCACGATCAAGGCCCATCCGGTGACCATGGATTACAAGGCGAAGGATGGAAAAGTCTATCATCTCAACCTCATCGACACTCCCGGTCACGTCGATTTCGCCTACGAGGTCTCGCGCAGTCTTTCCGCCTGTGAGGGCGCCCTCCTGATCATCGATGCCGCCCAGGGCGTCGAAGCGCAGACGGTCGCCAACGTCCATCTCGCCAACAAGCAGGGCCTCAAGCTTATTCCCGTCATCAACAAGATCGATCTGCCCAATGCCGATGTCGAAACGGCCAAGAAGCAGCTTGAGGACGTGCTCACCATCCCCGCCGACGAAGCCATCCTGGCCAGCGCGAAGAACGGCATCGGCATTGAGGACATCCTCGAAGCCATCATCGAGCGCATCCCGCCACCGCCCGTTTATCAGGACGACTACACGCGCGCGCTCGTCTTCGATTCGCTTTTCGATACCTACCGCGGCGTCGTCACCTATGTCCGCACTTTTTCCGGGGAATTGAAAACCGGCACGCCCATCCTGCTCATGGGCTCCAATCTCCGTTACGACATCAAGGAGGTCGGTATCTTCACGCCGAAGCAGATTCGTACCGAATCGCTCAAGGCGGGACAGGTCGGCTATCTCATCGCCAACATCAAGACCACAGCGGACGTAAAGATCGGCGATACCATCACCAACGCGCAGAAGCCCGCGCCCCAGCCGCTCCCCGGCTTCAAGACGATCACGCCGATGGTCTTCAGCGGCATCTACCCCATCGACACGTCTGAGTTCGAGCAGCTCAAGATTGCCCTCGGCAAGCTGCAGCTTAACGACGCCGCTCTTACCTTTACCACGGAAAGTTCCCTCGCGCTTGGCTTCGGTTTCCGTTGCGGATTCCTTGGCCTGCTCCACATGGAAATCGTCCAGGAGCGCCTGCGTCGCGAGTACGAGATGGACATCATCGCCACCTATCCCAGCGTCGTCTACGAGGTCACCAAGACCAATGGCGAGGTGCTGATGATCGACAATCCGACCCAGATGCCCGATCCCTCCACCATTGAGCACATCGCAGAACCGATGGTCCGGGCCTTCATCATGATCCCGAATGACAACATTGGCGACATCATGCAGCTCGTCATGGAAAAGCGCGGGATCTGCGAGCACACCGAATCGCTCGACGCCAAGCGCGTCATGCTCCGCTGCGACTTGCCGCTGAACGAAATCCTGGTCGATTTCAATGACCGCATCAAATCGATCACCCGCGGCTACGGCAGCATGGATTACGAGTACGCGCCTTATCGCATCTCCGACATGGTCAAGATGGACATGCTGGTCAATGCCGAGCCGGTCGATGCCTTTTCCTGTATCGTGGAACGGAGCAAGGCCGAAGCACGGGGACGTCACATTGCCGCGAAGCTGAAGGAAGTCATCCAGCCACATCTTTTCAAGATCGCCATCCAGGCTGCCATTGGCGGCAAGATCATCGCACGTGAAGATGTGAAATCGGTCGGCAAGAACGTCACCGCCAAGTGCTACGGCGGCGATATTTCCCGCAAGCGCAAGCTCCTCGAAAAGCAAAAGGAAGGTAAGAAACGGATGAAGTCGATCGGCAGTGTTGATATCCCTCAGGAGGCGTTCATCGCGGTGCTGAAGTCGGAGAACTAAGAGGCGACTCTGATGAGTAAATTTCTGGTTTATGGTTTAATCTCCGTTTGTTTCTTACTTTCCAATCAAAAGGCATCAGCGCAAGCCGACACCTCCTCTCCATCAGCAGTTGTCGCACGCCTAATCGCCAATGCGTCCCGTAAGCCTCCGGGGCCAGTGGAGAATGATCTTGCCTGGCAAGTTGTGAAAACAGCTAAGGCGTTACTTGAGTTTACTAAGGACTCCCAAACTCTTCGCGAAAATTTGGCTGGAGACTATAGTTTCTTTGTCCTGAAAGGCCCTCTTACTCCTCTTTATACCAATGAAGTTACAGGAATGTTTTCGGCACCGGTTCAATTAAACGATGCCACGCTACATGCCCCCGATGATTTGCCGTTCAACTCCGATGGAAGTCCGGGATTTGGGCCGAATGTCGGTGGATGTATGTACTTAAATGAGAAAGTTAAGCCCGATGGCAATGTTGTGGCGACTTTCTGCCTAGTTCAGGAGAAGGGAGCTTGGAAGGTTCACAATTTTTATATCAGCAACGCGCCTCTCAACGCGGATCAAATGAAGTTTATTATCGCTCAATTGGATCTCTACGCCAAAAAATCATGAGCCTTCAGCCGAACGGGGGTGTCATCCTGAGCTTGTCGAGAAATCCCTCTCGCCGTTTATCATCCATCCGCGAGCCAGAATAAGAAACTCTTTGCCAAATTAGGTTTGCAGGGGACTTTAAGGCGGTGTTTGTCCGGTCGGCTGCGCCGCTGCCGGAGCGGGCTTATCTGCGGCAGCGGGCTCGGGGGTCTTTTCCGGGGTCTTTGTCGCCGAGTCGTCTGGAGCAGCGGCTTGGTCGGCATGTTTTGAGGAAGATGCGGCCTGATCGTCCTTGGCCTTCTTGCCGCCGGGCAAAGGGTAGATGGTGTTGAAGATGTCCTTGGCGATCTTACCGGCATCCACGCCTCCCAGCAGACCACCGGTCAACTCGTCGCTATGATTATCCGAGAATTGACCTTCTACCATGATCGAGAACGAGTATTGCGGATTATCCGCCGGGAGATAACCGGAGAGCCACGCGATCTGGCGGCGGTGCTCCTTGGAGCCGACCTGCGCCGTGCCCGTCTTGGCCGCGATCTGCATGTCGTCGCGGTGCACCACGGTTGCGGTGCCGTGATCGATGACGTTGATCATTGCTGACTTCAACTCCGGCATCCATTTTTGATCGAAGGTCACTGTTCGCAAGGTTTCGACTGGCGTGGTCTTGAGGACGTTGCCGTTCCGGTCCTCAATATCCTTAACCAACCGCGGACGATAGACCGTGCCATTATTGGCCACGGCAGCCATGAGATCGGCCATCTGCAAGGGCGTCACCAGCACGTCTCCCTGACCAATAGAGGTGTTGGCCAGATCGCCCTGGCCGAATTCGCGTCCGTGAACCCGCTTCACGAATTCATTGTCGGGAATCATCCCTGGGAGTTCGCCCGGCAAAATGATGTTGGTCAGGCTGCCAAGGTTCAGGCTTCGGGCGGTATCAAGGAGGATATCGCGCCCCACTTTCAGGCCAAGTTCCATGAAGTAAGTGTTATACGAGAAAGTAAAGGCGTCGTGATAAGTCACATCGCCATGCTCATCCTTGAGATCCATGTGGACATTCCCGATATCGAAGTAACCGGTGCAATGAACGACCCAGTTCGGGTCGAACACCCCGGCATCCATGGCGGCAATGGAGGTCACCGTCTTGAAGCTTGATCCGGGGGGATACTGCGCGTGAATGACACGGTTGAGCAGCGGGTCGAAGGGATCGTTGTTGAGAATGTTCCACTCATCGGCAGCGATACCGGGCACAAAGATATTCGGATCGAACGTCGGCTGCGAGGCCATGGCGACGACATCGCCCGTATGCACATCGAGCATAACTGCCGCCTTGATCTTCTTAGGGCTGTTGGCCAAGGCCTGTTCGACCGCCTGTTGAATCCTGGAATCGATGCTCAGCCGCACATTATTTCCGTACGTCGCCGGCGTATCGATCACCGCGGAACGGGCATAGCCCTCTTCCGTCGTCGAGATCATGAAGCGAC
>CAIPBM010000116.1 GCA_903863295.1 uncultured Verrucomicrobiota bacterium
ATCGAGCACAAAATCAACTCCGAGGGCTTTGAGCCGATCCGCAAGACGCTCGATTCCATCGCGAATCTCATGGCCACCGCCGTCCTCACGGCCTCGGTTCTCATCACCTCCAGTATTTTGATCCTGGCCCACATGCCGCCCAAGCTTTGGGACGTCTCCCTCTTCGGTTTGCTTGGACTGGTCTGGGGTGGCTTCATGGGCTTTCGCCTGGCGATCCACATCTGGAGACATGGCGGGCTCTGAGCCTTTGTCACTTGCCAGCGGTTCACCACGGATTTAATTTGGCCCCATGAAAACAGCAACCTTGGCCGTCCTCACCCTCGCGCTGATTTTCACCGCTCCGTTTTGTCGCGCCGATACCGCCTCCGACAATGCGAGCGGACTTCCGCCCCTCCCGCCCATCGCCGCGCCGGATCTGGCCCAAACCCAACCACCGGTCAAGGTCGTCTCCTCGGTGCCTGAAGCTCAGCTGCAAACCGAACTGGAGAAATACAAAACCAAGCTCAAGCAGGTGATCGGTTCCCGGTGGTATGCGAAAATCTATACCCAGGACATTCTCCTCAGCGTCGGCACGATCAAGGTCCACTACACCGCCCATGCGAACGGAGCCATCACGGTGGGCGAGATCACGGGCGTCAAACCTTCGACCATGTTGCTGCAAACCAGCGCGGTCGACGCGATCCATGCCAGCTCCCCCTTCCACCCCTTCAGCGCAGCGCTTCGCCAATCCGTCGGAGATAGTTTCACCGATGTCATGATCTTCACCATCGACAGCAAAGACCGCGGCTCCATCAAATAGTCCGCAAAGTCTCCATTCTATCAGGTGAACAACTTTTACCTTGCCGTCGAAACACCTACCGGGAACATCCCACCATGTTGATTAACGCTAACGACAGAATCCTTTTTACCGGCGACAGCATCACTGATTGCGGACGAGTCCGCGAAGATGCCAGGCATCTCGGCTTTGGCTACCCCGCTTTTATCGCGGCCCGGCTTCAGGCCTACCTTGCCTCGCCGGAACTCCAGATTTTCAACCGCGGCATCAGCGGCAACCGGGCGTCCGATCTGCTCGGTCGTCTTGAGCCCGACCTCCTCGCCCTCAAGCCCACCGTCGTCTCGATCCTGATCGGGATCAACGATGTCTGGCGTCGTTACGACAGCAACAGCCCGACTTCCGCCAAAGCCTTTGAGGAGAGCTACCGCACCATCCTGACCAACATTCGCGAAAAGCTGGATGCACGGGTTGTTCTCCTGGAGCCCTTTCTCCTGCATGTCCCGAAAGACCGCTATGCCTGGCGCGAGGACTTGAATCCGAAGATTGATGTCGTGCGGGAACTGGCCCTTGAATTCGGTGCCGATCTCGTTCCTCTCGACGGACTCTTTGCCAAGGCCGCGACGCAAGCCGCCCCGGCCTACTGGGCGGCCGATGGGGTCCACCCGAGCGCCGCCGGAAACGCACTGATTGCCGAGGCGTGGCTGGAAAATGCCGGCTTGGTTTAGCGCCCTTGCCTGATTCATCATCCTGCTCCATGAATACGACCACAACTTCTCCCGGAACGATTTTCACCCGGATCGATAGTCCACTCGGCGAATTGTTGCTGACCAGCCGTGCAGGTAAATTGACCGGACTCTATTTCGCGGACCAACCTCACGCGCGGCTCGCACCATCGTGGATTCGGCAGGATGATGCTCCGATTTTTCTCCACACCACGAAGCAACTCGCGGAGTACGCGGCGGGGGCGCGCAAGACCTTCGATCTCTCTAAAATCGACCTGGCCGGAACCACCTCACAATTGAATGTCTGGATGGAAATCCTCACCATCCCTTTCGGTAAAACGATCACCTACAGTGAACTGGCACAACGCACCGGTTCGCCCGATGCCGTCCGCGCCGTGGGCGGTGCCGTAGGACGAAATCCCATCAGCTGGATCGTTCCCTGTCATCGCGTGATGGGGAAAAACGGCACGTTGACCGGCTATGCCGGAGGAACTCATCGGAAAAAAGCCCTGCTTGATTTTGAAGCCGCCCGCCTGCAGGGGGAGAATGCTGTTCTAACTTTGGCTCCATCCCAGCCTGTCCTCGCGGGGATGTAATCGCTGCTTCATGCCTAAAACTTTATGACCCACCATGCCTGGATCCTCGGCCTCCTCTGGCTGACACAAAGTCTCTCTGTCCCAGTTCGCGCCGTTGACCTTCCGGCCATTCCAGCTGTTCCTTCGGACAACGGATCAACGCCCGCCCCGGCGTTGACCGTGAAAATCGCTGCCAACGACAAAAATCTGCTCTATGTGGGCCGCTTTGAGATCAGCGAAAGTCAGGCCCTTGCCGCGTGGCCCGCCTCGTCCGTCACCATCCGATTCCATGGCACAGCGCTCAACGCCAATCTCGATCTGGGCAAAAATCGCGCCGAGGTTCAGGTTGATGGCCAACCCGTCAAAGTCCTGACCGCAGATGCACCGGGAGCTCACCTTTACAGCCTCGCCACAGGTCTCCCCGTCGCGGATCACACCGTGACGCTCGTGAAAGACACCGAGGCTTTCGTGGGTACCTTGGCCGTTCTCGGATTTCAACTCGACAAAGGCGCGAGTCTTTTGCCTGCCCCAGCGGCGGATCGGCGGATCGAGGTCATTGGTGATTCCATCAGTGCGGGCTATGGCAATGAGGCGGCCAATGAACACCTACCCTTTAGCCCATCGACTGAAAATGCCTACTGGAGCTACGGAGCGATTACCGCGCGGGCATTTGGTGCCGATTACGTTTGCATCGCCTGGTCGGGGAAATGTCTTTGGCCGAACAACACGATCCCATCGATTTACGACCGGACCCTTCCTCTTCAGACCGATTCCACCTGGAACTTCGATGCATGGAGACCTCAAGTCGTCCTGATCAATCTTTGCACCAACGATTTCGCCCGGGGAGCTCCGGAGCAGGAAGGCTGGGTGAAAGCTTACCACGATTTCATCGCTCATCTCCGCACCAATTATCCTGATGCGCTGATTTACCTCGCCCTTGGTTCCATGATGACCGACTCGTACCCGCCGGACGCCAAGGCGCTGACCACCGCGCGCGACTACATTCAGCGCGTGGTCAAGGAATCCAACGCCTCAGGAGATACCAAGCTACACTTTCTAGAATTCGATCCGCAAGACGGCGCCAAGAATGGCTTCGGCGCCAATTTCCATCCCAGCGTGAAGACGGATCAGGTCATGGCCCAGACGTTCATCAATGCCATCCAAAAGGATATGGGATGGCAACCGGTCACGCCCTAAGCACTCTCATCGCTGGCCTTACGCTTCTCTTCGAGCTCTTCCCAGCGCGCATAGCCGATCTTTATTTTTTCATCCAGAGCGGCCAACTCTGCCTTGAGTTTCGGTACAAGGTCAGGCGATTTTTGATAGAGATCGGGTTCCCAAAGCCGCGCAGAAAGCGCCGTCTTTTCGGTTTCCCAGGCTTCGATTGTTGCCGGAAGATCGGCTAATTCGCGCTGTTCCTTCTTGGGAAACTTCGTCCCCTTCCTGGCGACGGGGGCGGGTGCAAGCTTCGGTTCGGGCTTGGGCTCGGCGAGGATTTCCCGGAAATGAACCGGCTTGGCCGCGCGCTGGCGAATCCAATCCTCGTAACCGCCGGTATATTCCGTAATCAGGCCGGTACCCTCAAAGACCAGCGTGCTGGTCACGACGTTATCGAGAAAGGCGCGGTCATGCGAAACCAGCAGCAGCGTGCCGGTATATTCGAGGAGGATTTCCTCCAGCAATTCCAGCGTTTCAGCGTCGAGGTCGTTTGTCGGTTCATCCATGACCAGAACATTCGCCGGTTGCAGGAAAAGCCGGGCGAGGAGAAGCCGGTTGCGTTCTCCGCCGGAAAGCATTTTTGCAGGCATGCGAATACGATCGGCGCGGAACAGGAAGTCCTGAAGATAACTATGAATATGCCGCGGACGCCCCTGGAACGTCACCGTCTCCGCGTCGCCGGCCACGTTTTGCGCCACGGTCTTGGCGTTGTCGATCTGGCCGCGCAACTGATCTAGGTAGACGACCTGCATGTTGGTGCCCAGCTTGACCGTGCCTGAATCGGGCGTGAGCTGCCCGAGCAACAATTTCAGCAGAGTGGTCTTGCCACCGCCATTGGGCCCAATGATGCCGATCTTATCCCCACGCCAGACCGTCGTGGTAAAGTCCCGGACAATTGGCGTGCCGTCGTAACTGAAATTGATTTCCTTCGCCTCGATGACTTTTTGGCCCGACATGCTTCCGGTCTGAAGCTCGATTCGTGCGGTTCCTTCCCTTTGACGCCGTTCACCCCGCTCCTTGCGCATCGATTGCAGGGCGCGCACGCGGCCTTCGTTGCGGGTCCGGCGGGCCTTGACGCCCTGTCGAAGCCAGGCTTCCTCCTGGGCGAGCTTCTTGTCGAAGGCGGCCCACTGCTTTTCCTCCGCGTCCAGGCTGGCCGCTTTACGCTCCAGATAGGTGTCGTAATCGCAGGCCCAGCTCGTCAGGCGCCCCCGGTCGAGTTCCACGATGCGTGTGGCGAGCTTACGCAGAAACGCGCGGTCGTGGGTGACGAAGAAAAGGGTCGTCTTGGATTCGAGGAGAAATTTCTCCAGCCAAAGAATGGAATCGAGATCGAGATGATTCGTCGGTTCATCCAGCAGCAAAATGTCAGGCTGACCAGCCAAGGCCCGGGCCAAAAGCACGCGGCGCTTCAGTCCACCGGAGAGAGCGGAAAATTCATGCTCCGCGGGAAGGCCCATTTCCGCGACCAATTCTTCAATGCGGATGTCGGTCTCCCACTCTTCCTCATGGCGATCCGGACGCAGGCCGGAATGAATCACTTCATGCACCGTGCCCTTGATGTCATCGGGGATTTCCTGGATCAGGCGCGTCATCACGGCGGAATCGGGACGGATGATTTCACCGTCATTCGGAGTTTCTTCTCCCGTGATGATCCGCATGAGACTGGTCTTGCCCGCGCCGTTGCGCCCCAGCAGACAGATGCGTTCCCCGGCATCGACCTGGAAATCGACTTCATCCAGAAGCGGTGCGGAACTGTACTTAAGCGTGATTTGGCGGAGTTGTAGGAGAGGCATGACAATTAAACGAAGGGCTGGCGACTCTACTCCACTTGCCCGCCCATGTCTTCCTCATTCCGTCGCGGAATAACGATGGGGCGAACCTCTCTCCCATTACTTTTTCGCCTTGAGCCAGAGGTTCAACCGCTGGGAGAGATGAATGACAATCACCGCGATCAGGAGGTAATCGTAGGGCAGCCGGTGACGAATTCGCGGGAGAAAAACCGCCATGGTGACGGCGCTGAGTAGATAGACGACCAAAAAGAATTTTTCCCGAGGAATTAACGGAAACTGCCGGATTTGGGTCAACCTCCATCCCAAAAGCCCAATGAGCAGGAGATAACTGGCGGCCATGACGAGTTGTTTCCAGTTCGAAATTTCTTCCGTATTGCCGGGCGCATATTCGTTCCAGACATTGAAAAAATTGAAGACTTTCTTCAGGTAAAGTGCCAAGGCATCGACCGGATGCTGCGTGATCCAGGTCACCGCGGCCTGACGATAAAAGTGGTCGGCCTGAAATTCATTGAGATGTAGCCGTTCGACCTCCTGGTAATAATGGTACATGGCGAGATTCCCGCCGCCGTCGTAGATGTTGGTGTCGCCCGAGTTGCCCAGGAGCAAATTGACGCCTGAATTGGAGGCGATGGGCACGAATTGATGGAAGAGAACCGCGTTGCGCAACGTCCAGGGGGCGGCCAACAGTGCGGCGGCCGCCAGGATGATCAGGGCATCACGCCATGGCGTTATTTTCAAGACATGCCCCACCAGCAGGACGACAAAAAGCGTGAGTAAAAATCCGGGAATAACCAGGAAAAGAATTCCAAACACCAAGCCAGCCGCGAAGGTTGGGACGGGATGCCGGGGCGTTTGCAGATATAACACCAGAAACAGCACAAACAGGAAACTGCCCAGGGTCTGCGGATAAAGCGTGCCACAGACATAGAAATAAACCGGGTAGATGGCAACCAACGCCAGCGCGACCGGCAGGGCGAAAACTCGTTGTGGTTGCGGGCAGAGCTGCGCCAGCAAAAGGATCGTTCCGGCCAGGAGCGCAAATTGGACGACACGGATCGCGATATTATTGCCGCCAAGCGCCTTCACCGCGGCCAGAAAAAAAGCATAACCGGGAGGACGGCAGGCGGTAAGCGTGACCCCGTCCATCGAGTAGCCGGGGCCATGGACAATATGATCGCTCAAGGCGATGTACTCGTTTTCATCGGTGAACGTGATCTTGGGGACATGGACCACGCTGTAGATCACCCCCAGCCCAAAATAGGCGAGGAGCAGCAGGAGACCCACTTGACGCCAGCGTTGCGGCGGAATGCTCCTTAATCGGCTGGTGAACGATGCAAACACGAACCTCAACTATTAGAACTAGCTCCCTGCTCCGTCAACGTCACGTTTGTGACAATGCCGGGACAGCTGCCATTTCAAAACACGTCTAGCTGCGCGAAGGCGCGCCTATCGTCCCGCGTTGATCAGGCGTTCATCCACCGCGGGCCCGGTGGACATCGACCAGACATGGGCCACATTTTGCCAGTAGCCGTACATGAAATCGGAGCCGCCGAAAAGCCAGAGCACCGCAGCCATGCCCAGGAAGGGACCGTAGGGAATCCGCGTGCCCCATGCCCCGCGTTGCCAGAAGATGAGCGACAGACCGAGGATCGAACCAATGAGCGAGGAGAGGGGCAAAATCCAAGTGATGGAGGTGCCGCCAAGAAACGCGCACATCGCGGCTAGGAACTTCACATCGCCCATGCCCATGGCTTCCTTCTTGAAGAGCACCGTGCCGATCCAGGCCACGGCGAGCAGCGTCAGTGCGCCCATGATGGCACTGGCGAGGCTCCAGGAAAATCCCTGCAGCGCCGTTTTCTGGTACATCAACGCGGGATGGATCGCGCAGGCGATAAACCCGGCGACGCAACCACCGAGGGTAAAGCGATCCGGGATGATGTAGTGGTCGAGATCGATCAGGCAGGCGGCTGTCAACCCGCTGACCATGAAGGCGTAGATGACCGCGCCGATGGGATCGGCCTCGCCGTACTTCAGCCAGATCGCCAGGAAGAGAAAAGCCATGCCAACTTCCACCAGCCAGTAGCGCAGATCGATGCGCGTTCCACAACAAGCAGCGCGGCCCCGGAGCACGAGCCAACTGATGATCGGCAGGTTATTGTACCATTGAATCGGCGCACCGCAGGCGGCGCAATGAGAGCCAGGATGGACAACCGAGCGATCCAGGGGAATGCGATATACGCAAACATTAATGAAGGACCCGATACAGGCGCCCGCGATAAAGGCATAAAGAGCCTCGAAAAAACGATGTACCGTTAAAATATCCATGAAGAGATTCCGCACACCATGCCTGCAAGTTTCATCCGTGCG
>CAIPBM010000117.1 GCA_903863295.1 uncultured Verrucomicrobiota bacterium
GAGCTAACGACCCGTGAGAGAGCCGACTACCTTATCTGATCCTATACCCAAGGATCAAGGAGTTTTGGTCGACAGCATCGACAACCTGCATGGAAAACCGGCCCGCCCGGCATGAACGGACCGATAGAAAATCAAAATAACCCGTAGGGATTAAACAGCCTTTTCGCCCCGCTCTTCCGTGCGGATACGGACGGCTTCTTCGATGGGAAGGATGAAGATTTTGCCATCGCCGATCTTACCGGTCTTGGCGGCTTTCTGAACCGTTTCAATCGCGCGTTGGACGAGGTCCTCGCGAAGAACGACTTCAATTTTGACTTTGGGAAGAAAATCGACGGTATACTCACTACCACGATAGATTTCGGTGTGGCCTTTTTGACGGCCAAAACCTTTGACTTCGCTGACGGTAAGACCTTCGATGCCCAATTCGGTCAGGGCTTCTTTAACTTCTTCCAACTTAAAAGGTTTGATAATGGCCTCGAGCTTGCGCAGGGACATGGAAAGATTCTCCTTAGGGGTTCTAATACAGGGTTAACGCTCGTACGAGTACGAGGTTTCACTTATTAGCATCTAGTATGCCAGAGACAAGCTCGATCTATCACTCATCTCTGAGAATTTCTTATCCGGAGTTAATACGACCCGCTCAGCTGCAGTTTAATGATCAGTTTGAGCTATGTGTGCCCTAATCGGCTGATTGCTCCCAACAGTTCCATTGATGGATCCAAGCGGTTCCACTGGATCCATGTAATCCCGAAATTGAATCTTAAAGTGCCCAGTTACCGACGCTGCTGACTTCAGGCTCCATCTCCAAATGTGCCGTTACTAGCGGCGGGCTGATTCCAAAATTGACGCAGTCCAGAAAACAGAAAACCCCGGTCACCTTTCGGCGACCGGGGTTTTCAAGATATCTCTTTAAGAGACTACCCAATTAGAAGGAGTAGACTGCTTCGAGCGAGATTTCGTTCTGGTTGGAAGGAATTCCAACGCCCTCGAGGAAGTCGTGGCGGTATTCCGCACGAGTCAGGAGGTTGTCCCAGATGTTGAAGGTCGCGGTCAAAGTGGCCGAATAGTCATTCGTGCTGCCACCGGTACCGGCAAACTTCTGGCCGAAGGGATCGTTAGGAGCAGCGGCGGATTCGCCGAGCCATTCCAAGCGACCACCGAGGCTGAACACCTTGGTGAACTTGTACTGAGCGTAGAGAGCAATGCCGTACCAAGTCGTGCTTGCTTCACCCGCACCAGGGAAACCAGCGGCACCATTGTAACCGAAGTCACCGTTGAAGCCGAGGAGGAGCGCGCTATCCTTGACGAAGAGCGGGTTCCAGTTACCCCAGATATCACCGACAACCGTGGTGCTGTTGGCACTACCTGCACTGCCGCCCTGAGGTTCTGCACTGTCGGGGCTGTAGATGAAGGACGTGGTGATGTTAGCATTCTTGCCAGGAGCATTGACCGTCACCTGACCCGTGATTGCCTTGCCGCCAAAAGCGTAGGAGGCGTTCGGGTTAGAGCTCTGGACGCTGCTGGAATTATTCCAACCATCAACGATACCGAGCTTGGCTTCCACCGTGTCATTGAACTTATAGTCAGCGTAGACGCCGGTATTAGTCAAAGGAATCGCGTTGGTGAAGAGCAAGCCACGGCTGAAGTTCAAGTTGGCAGGGCTTTCGATAACTTCATAACCTAAGAAGGTCACGAACTTACCGGCATAGATGTCGAGGCCGTTACCCACGGGGATACGGAACTTGACCAAAGCCTGTTCAACATAGAAGCCGCTCGTGCCGTCACCCAGAGTTGGGTCAGAAGCACCGAGAGACTTGGCATCAGCGCCAGCCATAACATCAACGCGGAAGCCAGCGGCCCACTCGTTTTTGTTAGGAAGAGCCTTTTCCAAGGCGAGCTTAACGGCGTTCAGATTGAAGCCATTGGCGTTGGTGTCGAACTGATGAAGATTGGCAGTCGTATTGGCAACACCAGAACCCGAAGCAGGGCCTGCTGCACCTTGACCGAAAGGCTGACCCGCACCAGCGAACTGCATGGTGTAGCTGGTATCAACATAACCGCTGAGGGTGATGCCTTTTTGGGCGGTTTCAACGTAGTTAATCCCTTGATCTTCAATGACCTTCTTGAGGTCCTTTTGATCCTTGGGCGTAGGCGTAGTAGTCGTCGCAGTCTGGGCGAGCGCAGGCAGAACCATGGCTCCCGAAAGGGCGACGGCGCTAAATGCTTTCAGTATTGATTTCATTCGCTTATCTCCTTGGTTTTTAAGTGACTTTGCCAACCACCCCTCCATGGGATCGGCCAGCTCGGTCGGTTTAGTGAGGCCAGCCGCCTTTACCGTACTTAGCGTATCGGCTGGCTTCTGCACTCGTTCGCAACACAGTAAAGATCGCCACATAATCGTCAATAATTTTTTTATTTTTTTTGAACGCCGAGACATTCACCCCTTTTTCAGAGGTAAAAACTCTGACGGAACAGCCTCCTTTCCACCCTCTCCCCGACTCACATGGAAATCTTTTTGAACGTCTTCCCCCCCCCTTGGTGTCCATCTCTTCGTAAGTTCATTCATTCTCCTCCTAGATCGGGCGGCACTCTTTAATTGGGGTGTCGCCCGTTTTTTTGAATTTTCCACCCAGCCTGAAAGATTCCTCGCGCCCCCGGCGATGATATCCATGGAAAAGCTGCCCCATTTACGGTTATTATAGGGGCTCTCTTCAATCCTTGTGCGTTTTCTCGTCGTTTTCTATCTCCTTTTCATCGGTCTGCTGGCCCTTCTGGCCCAGATGATCCTGCCCGCGCACCTTCCCTTTCTCAGTCATGTTGGCTTTGGTTCAGCGCTTATCCCCTTGGTCGTCATCTATGCCAGCCTGGAACTGGGCGATGAACGTGCCCCCGTGCTCGCTGGTTTACTCGGGCTGCTTTTGGATTTAACCGCTCCTCCCTCTCATCGGCTGGGCACCTCCGTGCTGATCCTAGCCTCACTTTCCGCCCTGATCATTACCCAAACGCACCGTCCGGAATCCCATCTCTGGCATATGCGGCTGACCTTTGTCCTTGTGGGTACCTTTGCGTTCCTGCTTCTCCAATATCTATTTTCCCAACTTGAGACAGGCCGCTGGTACTGGCCACTGAGCGTCTGGAGCAAGATCACGTTCGCCTCCCTCTTCAACCTGATCGTTTTCCCTCTCTTTTTTTACCTGACCGGTCTGCCGCCTCGTCTGGCAGGATGGAAACCCGATTACGAAACCAAGGAGCGGACGTATGCTCGTTAACGATAGTCGCGCCGCCGGCTGGCGCCTGGGTGTGCTCGCCCTGCTGATTTTTGCCGCCATCGGCGTGCTGCTTAACCGCCTCTGGCAAGTCCAGATCGTCAATTCCGAATCGGCGCTCAAGCAATCGGAAGCCCAGACCACGGTCAAGGCCCGCATCGCCCCCGCCCGGGGTGCG
Source organism: uncultured Verrucomicrobiota bacterium (assembly GCA_903863295.1). Lineage (GTDB taxonomy): Bacteria > Verrucomicrobiota > Verrucomicrobiia > Methylacidiphilales > UBA1321 > JABDGH01. Next base: position 3,445 of record CAIPBM010000117.1, read on the forward strand.
ATCTGCGACCGCAACGGCGTCATGCTGGCGGAGAACCGGCCCAGCTTCGACATCGACTTCTACCTCGATGACCTGCGCCGCGACTACGCCCAGAGCCACCATGGCCGGACGCCCACCATCAAGCTCACCCCCGACAAGCATGGCCGTCCCCGCTCAGAGGTCGATATCGTCAAGGTGGTTGAGGAGAGCGTCGCGCCGATCAAGGACATGCTCGGCCTGACCGCGCCATTCACGGAAAAAGACGAGAAGGACATCCGAGAGCACTATCGCACCGACCGCGATATTCCCTATCATTATATGCGCGACCTCGATTTCGCCACCGTGGCCAATTTTGAGGAGCGCAACCTGGGCATGACCGGCATCCGCATTTCCCAGAACCCGGCCCGGGAGTACACCTACGGCGCGTTCGCCGCCCACATCCTCGGTTACGTGGGCAAGCCGGATAACCAGAACGATCACTTATCCCCGGACGGAACGCCGTATGAGACGATTGGCCGCCATGGCATCGAGGCGGTCATGGATGCCCAACTCCAGGGCTCTCCGGGGAGCGCCTTCCAGCGGGTCTCCTCCCAGGGTTATGCCATTCCCGATCCCAAGCTCGATTCGCTCCTGACGCCCCCGACGATGGGCAACACCCTCTTCCTCACCATTGATGCCAGAATCCAGTATATCGCGGAAACGGCCATGGCCAAGTCGGGCTGGACGCGAGGTTCCGTCATCGTCATGGATCCCCACAACGGCGACGTTCTCGCCCTCGCCTCCTTTCCCAATTACGACCCGAACAAATTCATCCCCCGCATTAGCCTGAAGGACTGGGACGCCCTGAATAACGATCCAACGACGCCCCTCTACAATAGGGCCCTCCACGGCTTCGAGCCCGGATCGACCTACAAAATCATGGTGGCCCTTGCCGGACTGAAATCGGGTCACGTGACTCCGAACACGGAAATCGATTGCCCTGCTGCCATTCCGATCGACGATCACCTTTTCCACAACTCCACCTACGCCCCGGGTGGAACCATGAGCCTGGTCGACGCCATCAAGGTTTCCAGCGATGTCTTCTTCTACCAGTACGGCATCAAATCAGGTATCGAGGCGATCGACGCCATGGGCGCGCGGGTCGGCTTTGGCCACAAATGGGGCCTTCTCGGCGACGACGATGAAGACGCAGGCATCCTGCCGGGCCCAACCTGGATGAAGGATCCCAAGGTTGCCGAGCGGCTCCGCAAAGCCCACGCGCCCGACCACTGGAGCAACGCGCAGACCGCCAACACCTCCATCGGACAAGGCTTCGTCCAAGTGACGCCGCTCCAGATGGCGACCTTTCTTTGCTCGGTCGCCAACGGCGGCACAGTCTACCAGCCGCGCCTCTATTCGCGCACGGAGAACTACAAGGGAGATATCGTCGCCCAGATCCCCGAGGGAACCGTCTTCAACACGCTTGACGTCAAACCCTCCGATCTCAAGGCGGTTCAGATGGGCATGTACAAGGTCGTGGAAGAAGAAGGCGGCACCGCGAATCTCACGGCCAAGATTCCCGGCGTTCATCTCGCGGGCAAGACTGGAACCGCACAGGCCTATCGCCGACTTGACGGCGTCCGCAAACAGGATCTGAAGACATGGTTCTACTGTTATGGTCCCTTTGAATCTCCCCGCTACGTGGTTTGCGTTCTCGTCGAGGGCGGCAAATGGGGCGGCACGGCGGCGGCGCCCATCGCCTCGGAGATCATGAAGCGTCTCCTCGCACTCGATGCCGGGGGAACAGAAAACATCGCGTTCCTCAATCCATTGCAGGGCAATTTCAACGGCGTGACCGATGTGGAAGTCCACGCCGATCCCACCGCCAAGCCCGGCGACGACTCCACCACCGATAGCAATGGCGATGCCTCTCCTCCACCCGATGCTCCTCCTCTCCCCGCCTCCGCAAGAAATTCCGGTTCCGGCTCAAAACATGCTCATTAACGAAGGTTGAAGGTTTGCGGAGAACCCGATAGGCTGACACCTTCGTCTCGTTGACATCATGCGCACGCTGTTTCGTAAATTTGGTCAGATAGGCTGGTCTTTCCCGATCATCGTCGCCCTTCTCGCTCTCTGCATTGCCAGCATTTTCATCATCAAAAGCGCCACCGCCACGAACGAAAACCTGCGGGATGCGTACAGTTCCCAGAGTAAATATATCATCGTTGGCTTCGCGGCTTATCTCGCGCTGGGGCTGACGCCGTACCAGATTCTGGTGCGGCTTTCCCCGATTCTTTATCTCATCGGCATCGCCTTGCTCGTCGGCGTTTTCATTCCCGGCCTGAGCAAAAAGGTCTACGGAGCCAATAGCTGGATTCGTCTCGGCCCCGTGAGTTTTGAGCCGACGGAGTTCGCCAAGCTGGCTTACATTCTCTGCCTGGCCTGGTTTCTCCGCATCCGGGAAAGCCACATCCGGAGCCTTTGGACGGTTCTGATGGCGTTTGGCATGACGCTCATTCCCTTTATCCTGGTCCTGAAGCAACCCGCGCTCGGATCAGCGGCAGTCTTTTTTCCGGTCTGCTTTTGCATGCTCTTCGCCGCCGGCACCCGCTGGTACTATGTGGTCTTACCACTGGCGGCCATCGCCGCCGCCGGCACCGGTGCCTACTACTGGTTCCACGTCTGGGACAAGCCGGGCTACGTCACGGTGTTCAATCATCAGGTCACTTTTTTGAAGCCGTACCAGGTGGATCGCGTGAAAATTTTCTTCGATCCTGCCCTCGACCCGAAGGGATCGGGTTGGCAGATCGACCAGTCGATGATTGCCATCGGCTCGGGCGGAATGAACGGACAGGGGCTGGGCCAGGGCACGGAAACGGCCCTTGGTTACCTGCCCAAGAATACAAGTTATAACGATTTGATCTTCGCCGTGGTCGGCGAAGGTACAGGGTTTCGCGGCGGCGCTCTCCTCATCATCATCGAAGGGACCGTTTTGCTATGGTGTCTATGGGTGGCGGCGCGTGCGCGAGACAAAATTGGGGCCCTGGTGGCCGTGGGCGTCATGGCGATGTTATTCACGCATATCTTCGTGAACATCGGCATGACCATCCATTTGGTACCGATTACCGGAATTCCGCTGCCGTTCGTCAGTTACGGCGGCACCTTCTTGGTCGCGTGCCTTGCCGCCATGGGCCTGGTGCAGAGTGTTTGGGTCCACCGCATAAACTTCGAGCGGACATGAAGACGTTCCTCTTCCATTCGCGCAACCCCCTTTTCCGCCCCCAAACGCGGAAAAATTCGGCTTATGATTTTAGACAAAATACGCGGTTTTCTCGGGCTTAAGAAAAAAGGCGAAGAAAAAGAAATTGTTATCTCCTGTGAGCGCCTGGAACGGCGCGTCGCCGTTCTTGAGGGAGGGCGGCTGGAGGAATTCTCCATCGAGCGCGAAAGCGACCGGCAGATTTCCGGCAGCATCTACAAGGGCAAGGTCAAAAACCTGGAACCCGGCCTCAAGGCGATGTTCGTCGATGTCGGTCTCGACAAGAATGCCTTCCTCCACTACTGGGACGCCATTCCGGTCGCCCTGGATGCGGGCGTGGAGGCAGTCGAGCGCACCGGCAAGAAAAAGAGCCAGAAGCGAATCACGGCCAACGATATTCCGAAGCTCTATCCTCCCGGCTCCGACATCATCGTCCAGGTGACCAAGGGCCCCATCGGCACGAAGGGTCCACGCGTCACGACCAATATCAGCCTCGCGGGACGTTACCTCGTCCTCATGCCTTTCTCCGATCAATGCGGTATTTCCCGTAAGATCGAGGAACCCAAGGAACGCCAGCGTCTGCGCCGCATCCTGACCGAGCTCGACCTTCCCGATGGCATGGCGGTGATCATCCGCACCGTGGGTGAAGGCCAGAAGGCCCGCTTCTTCGTGCGCGATTTGCACGTTCTCCTCGAACAATGGCACAGCATTTCCGGCGATCTCGAAACCGCCAAGGCCCCCAAGATGCTCCTGGCCGAGCCGGGCCTGATCGAGCGCACGGTGCGCGACTTCCTCACCGATGAAGTCGACCGCATCATCGTCGATGACCTCGATGCGGCGAACAAGATGAAGGAACTCGTCGGCGTCATCTCCAAGCGGTCCCAGCGCAAGATCAAGCACTACACCGAAGCGGTACCGATCTTCGAACGGTTCAATATCGACAAGCAGATTGATGCCGCCCTGCGCCGCCAGGTCTGGCTGCCCTGCGGCGGCTACCTCGTCATCGACGAGACCGAGGCGCTCGTGGCCATCGACGTCAACACCGGACGCAACAAGGGCGGCAAGGACCAGGACAAGACGATCCTGCAAACCAATCTTGAGGCGGCGGAGGAAATCGCGCGCCAGTTGCGCCTGCGCAATATCGGCGGCCTGATCGTACTCGATTTCATCGACATGCGGAACCAGCGCGACCAGAAGCAGGTGCTCACGCTTTTCAAGGAGCACGTCAAACGCGACAAGGCCCGCACCCACATCCTGCCCATATCGCAGCTCGGTCTCATGGAAATGACCCGCCAGCGCGTGCAGGAAAGCATCAGCCGCGCGGTCTACATGGAATGCCCGTCGTGCAAGGGCAAGGGCATCATCAAGAGTCCCGAGACGATGAGCGTGGAAATTCAGCGCGCCCTGACCCGCGTCATGCGGCTCCATCCCGGCGTGCGCGAAGTCCGCGTCGTTCTCAATGCCGACGTGCTGGATCGCCTCAAGAAGGAAGACGAGGAAATCCTGATCGACCTGGAGCGCAAGTTCCAGGGCCGCCTCAGCTTCCGCGTCAACGCCAAGTTCCACTTCGAGGAGTTCAAGCTCGTCAACGCGCTGACCGATGAAGAGCTGAGTTAAATGTAGCGGCGGTCTATGACCGTCGCCGATTTTTTAGACGGAATTAACGGAATCACCAAATTCACGGAATTTCTGAAGGAGAATCATGAAGCTTTTGATTGGGAACAAACGAAATTCGCTTTCCCCAATCAAGCTCCTGATGGCTTATGTCGTTTCGATTAGTTTGATTCCCATCACAATATCCTTCATGGATTTTGGTAATAATGAAGCATTCTTCGAAGACTGGAACGTCGTCCTGGGTTGGAGTATTGCCCTGTGTGTTCCTCTGGTTGCGGCAGTTTTCGCCGCAGCATGGCATTTTAAAAAAATGCCTGTGGTCGCAACGCTAATGATTTTATTCGCGGCATGGCATGTCTGCTTCACTTTGATTGATTGGAACCAAGACGGATTCGATACTCGAGTTGATGTTGATCTCGAACCTCTCTCATTCGCAATAAATCTATTTGTTTTTGCTATTCCATTTTTGCTGGTTTATCTCGGCTGGAGCGTCTGGCTTCATTGGAAGCATTCTCATGTCATTCCCGAATGAGACTTGCCACACTATCAACCGTGTTTAATCTGTAATTGTGAGCACGCTGGAAATCATCGTCGAAGATTTGAAGTCGTTGCCAACTCCCAAGCTGGAGGAAGCAGCAGCCTATATTCACCGGCTCCGCGAAACCAGCCAGGTGGATCGGCTGGCCATTCTTCGCGAAACATCAGGCGCTTTTCTCCCTGAGGAAGCTGATGTGATTGAAAAAGCGATCAACGACCATTGCGAAAAGCTTGATGCCAGAGACTGGTAACGTCCTCCTCGACACCTCGGTCGTTATCGCGCACCTGCGCGGGACGGTGGCCGTAACGTCGAGGCTTGAGCAATTTGAGACTCTCTTTTTACCCATTGTTTCCCTGGGTGAACTCCTCTGCGGAATCCGCAAATCGGCACGGGCGCAACAGAATTTGATCATTCTACAACGCTGGCTTCAAACCGTCACCTTGCTCTCTTTAACCGAAGCGACTGCTGACCGATATGCCGCGATCAAGGTTGAGTTAGCCCAAGCTGGAACTCCCATTCCAGAAAACGACATCTGGATTGCAGCTCATGCCCTGGAATTGGGTCTGCCCTTGGCAGCTCGAGACGAGCACTTTACGCGCATTAGCGGATTAGTCATTCTCGATTGGCGTTAAGTCTCGAGATAAATGCCCATTTCAAACGCTCAGTTAGGATTACGCCACCATGATCTTCCTCGGCTGGAATCAACCGCTCCTGCACGCCACCGCCGACTGGCTGCTCGATTCCGCCAACATCCCGGCTTCGCCCGATTTATCCAACATCCTCGTCGTCGTACGCGGTCGCAGAGCGGGGCGCCGCCTGCTGGAGCTGCTCACGCTCAAATGCGCGGAGCAACGCCTCATCCTTGTCCCGCCGGAAATAGTCACCCCTGCGCAACTCGTCACGCGCCTGACGCGCCATCCTCCGGAGGAACCCCGGACGGCCACACCCCTTGCCTCCGCGCTGGCCTGGGCGGAGGCCATCCGCGATGTTGATGAGGCCGACCGCGCTAAACTCTTCCGCCGTCCCGGCAGCGAAGACGCCACCCCAAGTCTCCGCGCCCTCCTCGGCCTCGGGAAACACCTGAACCAGCTCTGGTCGGAAATTGGCGGCGCAGGCCTCGCCTTCCGCGACGTGATCCGCGTCCTTGAGGAACGCTTCCCCCACGTCGCCGATTTTGAAGTGCCCCGATGGGAAGTCCTCGAGTCGCTGCACCAGGCCGCAGGTGAAATTCTCCTAAACCACGGTCTCATCGATTCCACCGATCTTCAACTCAACCGCGCCCGCTGGGCCGACGTGCTTCCCGGAAAGAGAGTCGTTCTCGTCGGCGTCGTGGAAATTCCGCGCAGCGTCCGCGATTTTCTCATCCGTCTCCCCGAGTCACCCACCGCGCTGGTCTTCGCCCCGGAAAGCGAGCGCGAAGGCTTCGACGATCTCGGCATCCTTCGTCCGGGCTACTGGGACAAGCGGAACGCCGGACTCGATGCCGGGCAAATCCACCTCGTCGAGCGCGACCGAGATCAGGCGCTACGCCTGGCCCATCTCGTGAAGTCTTGGCATGACTCCGGTGTCGCTCTTGATCAAATGACCGTCGCGGTTCCCGACGCCGCTGCTCTTCCCCGCCTGCGCGAGGCGCTCGAAACCGAGCAGTTCAAGACTCGCTGGGCGCAAGGTCGCCCCACGTCCGATGCGCCCGCGTTTCAGTTGCTCAAACTGGTCGCCGAGTATCTGGATCACGGCCCCGATGAACCGCCCCGCTATGAAGCCGTCGCCGCCCTCGCGCGTTATCCCGATCTTCCCGGCATCGCCCCGTTCGATTGGTCGGCCCTTGATCGCTTCGCCACCAAACACCTGCCCGCGCGGTTTGATCCAGGGGAAGTGAATGAACCTTCCGAACAAGTTCGCAAAATTCAAGCCGCGCTGGAGCACCACATCCATCTCCCGGCCGCTGAAATCAGTCCCCGCGACATGGGCGACTGGACGCTCCGCTTCCTCCACCGCATCTACGGCGAGCGTCAGGAAAACTCCCTTTCGCCGGAGGGCCGCGTCGCCGTCCATGCCATGGAGGCGATCCGCGATATCCTGTCCGAAACCGCGCAGGATCGTCTTCCATGGCCCGCCCCCCTCCGTCCCGCCGATTTCCTCCAGGTCATTCTCGGCTTCCTGGGCGAGCAACCCGTGCCTGAGCCCGCCGATGGTGATGCCGTGCAAATTGTCGGTTGGCTGGAATTGATCGAGGACGACGCGCCCGCCGTCGCCGTCGCCTCGTTCCATGAGGGCGCTGTTCCCGAATCGATTTCGTCCGATCCATTTCTTCCCGGCTCCCTCCGGCAGGCTCTTTCCCTTTCCGACAACGCCATGCGTTTCGCCCGCGATGCCTATGCCCTCGCCACCATCCTGGGCAGCCGCTCGCAAGGCCGCGGAATCGTCGCGCTACTCGCCCCCCGTTTTGATCCTGAGGAAAATCCGGTTCGACCCAGTCGCCTGCTGCTCGCCGGATTGGAAGGCGAAGCCCTGGCCCGCCGGGTCTGGCACCTGGCCGGTCGCCGCGAACCAGAGCCGCAACTGGAACTTCGTCCCGGAACCGGTTTTTCCGGAGCCGCCATCGAGGACCAACCAGCCATCGAGCATGTCCGCGTCACCGCCTTCCGTGATTACCTTGAAAGTCCCCGCAAATTTTATTTCCAACATATCCTCGGCCTGCGCTCCGAAGACGATGCCGCCCTCGAATTGGAGGCATCCGGTGTCGGAACGCTCATTCACGAAGTCATGGCCGTTTTCGGCACGAATCCTCAAATACGCGACAGCGCCGATGAGGCAGTGATTCAACGTTACATCCTGGATGAATTCGAACGCATCATCCGCGAACGGTTCGGTCGCTGGGTTCAGCCCGCCGTGGAAATCCAGGTCGAGGAAGTGCGTCGGAGACTGGGCGGATTTGGCCGGGCCCAGGCGGCGCTTCGCCGGGACGGCTGGGAAGTCCGTTTTGTGGAAGGAAACGCACGGCTTGAGTGTGCGCTGGCGCCTGAAGGCGAAGCCGCCTCTCTCCAGATCACAGGTAAAATTGATCGCATCGATTTCCGTCCCGCCACTCAGAAATGGCGCATCATCGATTACAAGACCGCCGCCAAGGGACGCGATCCGCTCCCCGAACATCGCAAGCGCAACGGCGATTGGCGTGACCTGCAATTGCCCCTCTACCTCAAGCTTGCCACTCCCTACGCCAAGGCCGAATGGAACGTGGACCTGACCCCGGACAATTGCGAGCTCACCTATTTCCTCTTGCCGGAAGAGGAGGGCCGGGCCGGAATCTCCGAGCCATTTCCGCCGGAAATGATCGAGGAAGCCTGGGCCCAGGCCGGGAAAATCGCCGGACAAATCCTACGCGGCGAATTCACGGAGAATCCTGAGTTGAACCCGGAACGGAACGAGCCCGCCCTCCTCGCCCTCTGCGGCCAAGTCGGAATTACGTCACCCGAACCAGCCTTGTCGCCCATCAACAAGGCCTAACCTCCATGCCGACCACTATCATTGATGCCTCGGCCGGAAGTGGGAAGACCTATCGCCTCGCCGTGGCCTATCTTCAGGCGCTGCTGCAACCGTTGCCGGATGGCACGCCCACCGCGCCTCAGCATGTCCTTGCCACGACGTTCACGCGCGCAGCGGCCTCGGAAATTCTCGAGCGCGTCCTGCACCGGCTCGCCCTCGCGGTCGTCTCGGCGGACGAAGCGAAGCGATTACTCACTGATATCCAACGCCCTGATCTCGATCGCGCTGCGCTCGTCCGATTGCTCGAATCGGTCTGCGAGGTTTTACCCCAACTTCAGGTCGGCACCATCGACGGTCTCTTCAATCGCATCGTCCGCGTCATGAGCCTCGATCTCGCACTGCCGTCCGCGTGGAGCATCGCCAACGAGACCCAGGCGGAGGAACTGGCCTTGATGGCCGCCGACCGGATGCTTCGCGGCGATGAGGTTCGGCAATGGCGACAACATTGGCACCGTTATGCGCAGTTCAAGCCGGGTCTCCGCGTCCGCGCCGCGTTGGCCGATTTACTGGAGCACAATCGCTTTCACCTCACCGAAGTTCCCCTCACGGCAAACAACGCCGAACTGGCCGAGCCCCTTCGCCTCCTGCTCGACGAGGCGGATCAACTAACCCAGGCCTTGGCCACGTTCGATCATCCACGAACCGCGGCAGGCAAGCCTCATGCGTCCTGGGTCAAAGCGATTGAGAGCATCAAGTCGCTCCTCGCGGGCGAACCCACGCTCATTTCCATTCTCAAGGGCCATACCTTGCTGCGCTTGGTGAACCAGGACGGCGCTACCTACTATAAGGTCAAGGTTCCCGCCAGCCTGAGGGAGATTCTCGGCCCGCTCATCGAACGCGCCCGGGCCGATCTCCGGCGTCTCCATGACGCCCGTCTCCCGGCTCTCGCCCAGATGGCAGCGCGTTATCATTTGCTCCGCAGCGAGGTGGCCTATGCGCTCGCAGCCTACACCTTCCCCGAAATCGAAGCTGCGGCCTGGACGCTGCCCTCTCATCTCAATCGCGACGATCTCTACTTCCGGCTCGATGGCCAGATTCAACATCTGTTGCTTGATGAATTTCAGGACACCTCGCGCAGCCAGTTCCGTTTCCTCTGGCCCATCATCAAGGAAGTCCGAGCCAATGGTCGTCTCTTCTTCGCCGTGGGCGACGTCAAACAATCGATCTACGGCTGGCGCGGTGCTGATCGTCGGCTCCTCACCCACTTACAGGATTGGCTTGATCCGCTCCATCGCGACCCCGATCTCAAGCGCGAGCGTTTGCCGGACAACCGGAGATCCAGTCCCGCCGTGCTGCGGGCGATTGATCGCATTTTCAAGAATCTCGATACGACCCAATGCCTGAATCCCGAGGGCTATTCCGATAAGACCAAGGCCCGCGCCCAAGCCCGGCAAAAAGCCGCGGCCACGTTCATCTCGGGGTATGAAACGCCGGTCGCCGCCGGGGACAACCAGTACCTCGCGGGTCGTGTGCGACTCCTGCTCCATGCTCGAGGCGAAGCTGAAATTGATACTGAGGAAGACGAGGTCTCCGACGAAATTAAAACCATTCTTCGCGCCGTGGAGCAGCACCGCGCTGAAGACCCGGATCGCGAGATCGCCATCCTTTGCCGCCGACGCAAGCTGATGCCCTCCATCCTCGCGGGGCTCCGCACGCGCGGCATCTCCGCCAGCGGGGAAGGCGGCAATCCGGTGGCCGATAGTGCCGCCGTGGAGGTCGTCCTTTCCATGCTCACCTGGCTCGATCATCCCGGTCATACCCTCGCCTGTGAGCATGTGAAGCGCAGCGGCGTGACGGAAGTCTTCGGCTTCGCCGAATCGGTCCGCGAACACACGCTCTCGGGTCGCCATCATGTCGCCATCATGCGGCGCGGTTTGGCGTCGGTTATCGCCCATTGGATCAAGCACCCAGCATTCCGCCAGCGCAGCACCATTCATGATCAGGTCCGCACGGAGCAACTCGTCGAACTGGCCCGGCGCTGGGATGCGGCGGGTGGCGAAAGACTCTCCGGTTTTGTCGCGCAGGTTCGCAGCCAGCGCGTCGAGCATCCGGCATCATCGCGGGTCCGCGTCATGACCATCCATGGCTCGAAGGGACTCGAATTCGAGGCCGTCATCCTGGCCGATCTCGAGTCGGGTGGCGGGGGAGGCGATGGCCCGCGCCTGGCCGTTTCCATGACGTCGCCAGATGAAGCTCCCACCGTTACCCTCATCCCCACTGCCGAGGATGCGGAGTTGCTTGGCCTGCAAACCGAGTACGAGTGCTTCCAGCAGAACAAGTTCGAGGAAGACCTCAGCGTCCTCTACGTGGCCCTGACCCGCGCCAAGTCGTTTCTTGATGTGGTGCTGCCCGTGGACGACAAGCCGAAGCCCGCGCTCTCCGCCATCGTTCGCGAACAATGGGGTTGGCACGAGGCAGGCGAGCACCTGATCGACGAGTGCCCCGCACTAGGCGAAATTCGCCACCACACGCACGAAACCCTCATCGGTCCCGATGCCGGGATTGGGTCGCGCGACATCGGCCTGACACTCGGCAATCTCCAGACCGTGCCGCGTCGCATGGAATCGATCACGCCCTCGGGCCAGGAGGGCGCGGGCGTGGTCAAGCTCGGCCAAATTCTCAGCATCGGGAATGCCCCGGCGCTGGAGCGGGGAACGGCGGTGCATGCCCTGCTTTCGCGGATCGAATGGATCGACGGTCTGCCTGCACTGGATCAATGGATCGCCTCCATTCCAAATCACGAAGCCACGCCGGAAGCCTGCCGCATCGCCGCGCGCGAATTGCATCCTCGCCTCTGCAAAGCAAAGGACAAACTGACCGAGGTTTTTAACCCACAACTCTGGCTTGATCGCTGGAAGGCCGATGGGGTGATGAGACTCGAAGTCTGGCGCGAGCGACGTTTCGCCGCCATCGTTAACCACGACTTGATGAACGGTTCCTTCGACCGCGTCGTGCTAGGTTTGAATGCCGCCGGAACCTACGTGCGCGCCCAAATCCTCGATTTCAAGACCGACCGGATCACGACCGACGCCGAGCGGGAAGAACGGCGCGCCTATTATCAGCCTCAGCTTACCGCCTACATCCAGGCCCTCCATCACCTCACCGATCTCCCCGAATCCGCCATCCAAGCCGAACTCGTCTGGATCAATTGAAGAGGGAGAAGTTTCTCTCGTTCCCAAGTTTAACTTGGGAACGCCCTTGCTGAGACCATTTCATGGCCGATCCCTCCCTCACGCCACGCCAGAATTTTACCACGTGA
>CAIPBM010000118.1 GCA_903863295.1 uncultured Verrucomicrobiota bacterium
ATGTTGATATTGGGAGACCATGGCGTGAGGCCAAAATATTGGCCGCGGTTGTCCTGCTTCAAGGCCTGGTGATGCTTGGCGCGGGCCTCGTCGGAGATGATTTCCGCCATGCGCCCGATGAGTTCGATATCAAAAGTGGCCGCGAGACCGATGGCCTGGGGAAACACGGTGGCCCGCCCTGCACGCGCGACTCCATGCAGGCATTCGTTCCACCAATTGTAAGCGGGAACCTCCAAGCGGGGAATGGGCGGAGCCTTGTGCAGCATCTGCGCGATTTTTTCCGGGAGCGTCATCTGCGCCACAAGAATCCGTGCCCGCTCCTTGGCGGAGAGTGCCGGGTCGAGATAGCGCTTATCGATTTGAGATTGATCCATAAATTTGGTGCGAAAGGGTTCTGTTTATGCGCCCCAGCCCAGGAGGAAAATCAACAGGGCCAGGATCAGTCCGACGCCAATGCAGCAGGAGCCGAAGCCGACGATGTCCTGCCACGACCAGACCATGATTTGCCAGTTGGACTTGGGGAATATTTTCAAGTGATCGAAGCGTTCCGGATTGGCAAAAGAGAGCAGCAGCTCCTGTTCGTCCGCCTCTTCCGTTGCACCAATCGGCGTCTGCATTTTGGCGTAAAAGCGCCGGATGCGCAGTTCCTCCTCCTCCGGCGTTTCGTAATCGTTGAACAGCAAGGAGCGGTTCCCTTCAACCAGCCGCCGGATCTGCGCCTGGACATTTTCCGATTGTGAATCGAAGGTCGCGCCTTTCAAGGGACGGAGGGCGGGTTTCTTTCTCCACCAGCCTCGCGGAATCAGATAGCTCAACGAGATCAGAATGATGGCCGGGGCAATCGCACTGAACACGAAGGGAATCGCCTTCAACTCGGGCTTCGTGAATTTTTCCAAGGGGAGACCTAATTCATAGACAATGAAGTTCTCGACATTGAACCGGCGTAGGCCTTCCCACGGGGATTCCGGATCGCGCGGATCCACTTGTGCGACAGAATCAAAGAACATCGCCGTCGCCGGATGTCCCGGAGTCGCCTCCGTCCGTTGCGTCAACACGGGGTTCTCCCGGAACGCTTGGAATTGCGGGAAAATCCAGGGCACCACGCCCATGAGGAAAACCCAGATCACCAATCCGACCGCAACGGCTTGGGCGGTAAGTCCCTTCCAGAAATAAATCAACCAGGCGATCGTGCCCATGAAGGTCACAAAAGTCAGGATCGCCGTGTAGATTTCCAGGATACCGGTAAAGAGAAGCGCCACGAGCACGCCTGCGATCAAGACGCCGATGATGGAAGTCTGGGCGACAAAGAGGTAGTGCTGCGGCGAGCGCTCCGGGACGATTTCCTCGTAAATATTGCGGGTGAAGGTGGCGGAAAAATTTACCGCCGCAACCGCGACGAGCGGCATGTGGCCCAGCAACATGCCGGAGATCATGAGCCCGAGCAATCCCGGCCCGAGCAAATTGGTGGAAAGCATGCCCCAGACTTGATCCGGATCGGAGATCCCGTGGGGCAGGATCGCCACGGCAAGCAGGGCGCAGAACATCCAGGAAATCATGATAAACCGCTTGCAAAAGGCACCCCCCAGCATGCCCACGCGCAGAGCGGTCTCATCCCGGGCCGCCGCGTTGTTCGTGATCCAGGTCGGGGCGGGCAGCGAGGCGATCCCGTTGAGCACGTAGGCCACGACCGTCAGCCAGCCCAGCCCCGAAAGATCGGAGCCAAAGAGTCGGAACATGTAATCGGGCACGTTGCGATGGAGTCCCTCCAGGCCGCCGACTTTCATCAAGCCGATCGGGATCATCAGCGCGGAAAGGACAATGATCAGAATCCCCTGAAGCGCATCGGCCAGCGCCGCTCCCTTGATACCACCCAGGATGATATAGCCAGCCACGAAAAGGGTGTAGCCGATGTAAAAGGGAATGGGCTTGATGTAGGAAACAAACGAGAGAAGCTGCCCACGATTGTTGAGGCTATCGAGCTCGCGAAATTCGACCCTTTCCTCAGGCGTGATCTGGTTCTTGTCGAGCTTGGCCCTGAGTTCCTGGAACTGGTGATACTTGGCCACACTCTCTTTTTCCACGGAGGTGTAGGCGCTCTCCGGCTTGCTGAACATCGAGGCGGCGACTTTGTACGAAACGATGTTACCGAGCCCCATGTACATCGGAACGAGAAAAACGAAGTACCAGGCAAAGGTGCGGGCGAGCCCCCGGCTGTTAAACCGGTCGATAAACAAATCCGATCCCGTGACCAGGCGGGTTCGCCGGAACCAGATCGAGCTGAACCAAAAAATCGGGGTCAGAAAAAGGGTTTGAAACGAGAGCCAGACTCCGGAGACGCCGGTCTGGTAGACAAACGAAGCCAGTTGCGGTGCCCCAGTCGCGTCGGTCATCTGTCCGAAATTGATGAAGAACTGGAGCGCCGGACCGAGTTTGCGCCCGCTCAAGAAGAAGTCGGAGGACTTTTTAATTCCCCGGGCCGTCCAGATACCGATGCCAAAGGTCAACGCAAGAAATCCGCCGATGACGATCCAATCGATGAGGTGTAGCTGTTCCATGAGACGTAGCGGCGGAGAAAGGAAGTATTGGGTCGGAGTGGCGGCTTTAAGGCTTGCCCATTAAAGAGTCATTATGTTCTGCAATTTTTTCTCCGACCTATTCAACTTAATACCTATTGTACGTGATTCAATCGCGTACGTCAAAATGCAAAAAAGATAAATTACGCTCAATTTTCAAGGGGAAAAGGTATCTTAACTCTCACGGCTCGGAAGCCATTGCCTCATCGAAACAAATTCCTCTATTTTTGCAACAAACCTACAACCCTATACGACTGTTGTTGATTGCTTAAGTGGCAAAAAAGCGTAATTATTGGGTAATGACGACAAAATCAGACTTTTTCCCTCAAGACATTGAGAGACAAATCGAGATGGATTTCCTGCGGGCCACGGAGCTGGCTGCGCTCAACACCCTGCAATGGCTCGGGAAGGGTCAAAAGGAAAAGGCTGATGAAGCCGCCTGTGACGCGATTCGCGGCATGTTCGACTTAATGGATATTTCGGGCGAAGTCGTCATCGGAGAAGGCATCAAGGATGAAGCGCCCGGCTTGTTCAAGGGAGAAAAAATCGGTCTCTGGCGGCCCGGTTCCCCCCGCTTTGAAATCGCCCTCGACCCGGTCGATGGCACCACCAACGTGAGCAAGGGCATGCCCAACTCTGTCAGTTGTATCGCGGCCAGCGCACCGTCGGATGATGGAGAACCATGTCTGCTCGATATCCCCGCGTTTTACATGAAGAAGCTGGCCTACCCCCTTCAGGTGCGCCGCGCCTGGATGAAGGATCCCAGCCTGCCCATCGACATCAACGCCCCCATTGAAGAAGTGATTGATGTCACGGCCAAAATCCTGGGAAAGGAAGTCCGCGACGTCGTTGTTTGCGTATTGGATCGTCCCCGTAACCAGGGGCTGATTGAGGATATCCGGCGCAAGGGAGCCGCGCTCCGGATGATCTCCGATGGGGATATCGCGGCCGCCATGGCCCCCGCCATGCGCACCTCCAACATCAATCTCTATGCCGGCATCGGTGGGGCACCGGAATGTATTCTCTCCGCCGCGGGACTGCGTTGCCTCGGTGGAGGGATGCGAGCCCAGATCTGGCCGCGCGATGAAGAGGAACGCCAATCACTCATCGCCCAGGGCTGGGGCAAACAGCTCGAGTTTCAGTACATGTCCCGGGACTTGGCGCGCGGAGATAATATCGTCTTCGCCGCCACGGGCATCAGCAACAGCCCCTTGCTGGAAGGTGTTTCGGTTGAAGGTGCGATCGCCAAGACCCACTCGGTACTCATGCGGGCACGAAGCGGAACCGTTCGTTTCATCGAGGCTCAGCATAACCTCGAGAAAAAGACCATTCACCTGCGCTCGACGCAAATCGAACGCAAGATTTAGTCCTCTTATCCTGGATGCCGGGCCGGCGTTAACCGACCCGGTAGTTATAGCGAACGCTACTTCGCGGGAGTTACTGCCGCGTCTGGCTTGGAGGCTACCGATTCCTGCCCCTCACGGCTGACGGTCATCAGGGAACGTCCCGATGCGTCCTTGGTAAAGGCGTAGGTCTCTTTATGCTTTTGATATTCCACCGTGAGCAAGGTCTTGTCGGCATTCCAAGTCGTGACGGGAAGCGGATCGCCGGCACGCAGGGGGAAGAGAAGGACTTTGAAGTTAGGCGCCACCGAGCGACTCGGAATGACCAGTCGCCGATCAAGACCAAAGCTTCTTCCGTTGGGATCGAAGGTATCCTTCCGCTCAAAGCTCTCGAGCCGGATCGAAGGTTTCCGCGTGTAGTCCTCCGGCTTGGCGGGATCCGACAAATCGAGTACCCGCACGAGCAGTTCGCGCTCTCCACTCTTCGGCTTGACCACGCCATTCTCATCACGGGGCGCGGTGGCATCAGAGAGAATAATGTCGTTGCCATTGACCGATACGACGTCGGTGTTCGGCCCGGTCACCATCGACCATTCGTAGAGATGCTCGGCATCATCCTTCTGGATATCGTCGACAAGGAGCAGGTAAGGATTATCGCCACGGACAAAAGCCGCCGTGCGGAAGGCGCGTTGCACAGGGTTGAAGGATAGACGTAGCGGCCAGCTATCTTCATCCCACATGCGAGGATCGCCCTGGGTGAAACCGGTCCAGTGGGCCAACACCGATGGCCGCTGATCTTTCTCGGCTGGTTGGTTACCATAGTTGGCGTGAAAATCCTGCGAACCTTTCACGTAACTGGACCAGCGGGCGTATTGGTAGCGGACAAAATCGGGTGCCTCGGTCGTAATCTCCTTGGGCCACCAACTGTCGTAGGCAGGCTTGTCATCGCATGCGGCCACTAAGGCCCAACCCTTGTCATCGAGTCCGAGCCAACGGCCCGGTCCGGGCCAGAAGCCCTGCCCCTTGCCATCAATCGTGATGCCATTGTGATGCTTGGTCTCCGGAGAGCGGAAACTTTCGCGCGCCCAGAGGCGCCCCAAGGCGGCAAAGGTGAAGACGCCTCGATCTGCGTGCTCATGGCTGGAGCCGACCGAATCGGTCCGGCATTCAAATTCCAAGGCGGCAGCGTCTGGAGTCCACGCGCTACGGGCCATGAGCGAACTGCGGGTTGGATCAAACAGCGACAACGGCAGGTTTAACTTGGAACCCCCAGCATAATCGACGGGCTGTGCCGGGCCATCGGTAGCCCAGATCAACGGCTCAATGATATGGTAACGATCCGCAAACGGTTTGCCCTTGGTCGATTTGATATAGTTTTGCCAGAGAAAATCGATCTTGGGATCGTTCGGGAAAAAGTAGCGCCACATCATCAAATGCCAGATGGCTGGGCCCGTGTCGGCTCCGTCCCCGTGACTCTGCCATTCCCCTCCGTAAGGCTGCATCGTCTGGAGATACCAATTGGGCATCTGGCGCAGGTGACTATTCTCGATCAGCATGTCGCCACGGCGCGAAGCCGCGACGATGAAAGGCGTGGCCCAAACAAATCCAAATTGGGTGTAACCGACAGCCTCGGTGGAAACGCCTTTGTCCGAGATCCCGTAGGTCAGGTAATCCTGAGCGATTTGCACGCCCATTTTATAAACACGCGGATCGTAGCCTTTCTCACCCTCAATCGCGAGGGAGAGCAAAGGCTGGCCGAGACCAACCGCACACCAGTTCCAGTTGCGGAAATGATGCGGAAGTCGCGCCCCCATCCAGACGCGCCCGGCGGTCGCCTTGGCGATCACCGCTCGGACCTGGTCGCGCTGGGCCTCGGTCATGAAGTTATAGGCGAAGTCGTAGGCGTAACCAAGATTGTGATAGGCGATGATTTCGCGAAGGCCCTGGTTGTCCGTCCAATTGCCCGTCGTGGGACCGGCGGTCTTGGCCCGCCAGACATCATCGGCCAGCGGTTGCGAGAGCGCCTGGTCCAGCATCGGCGCCGCAAGAGAGGCATAGGTGGCCAAGGCGGCGGCGACTTTCTTTCCTTTGACCGAATCATTACTGACCATCGCGTCGAAGGCTTCCATCACCAAGGCGTAGGCAATCTCCGGTTGATAATGACCTGCCGGGTAGGAAGGCTTGAGACCTTTGTTCAAGATGGCCAGGGCTCCGGGTGCATCGCCTGCAGCCAGTTTGTTATAGAGATCGTTTTCCCATGTTCCGGGCTTGTCGATGGATCCTCCCGTCCGTTCACGCAACTGGGCCATCATCGCACGTCCCGCTTCGGTTTCCTTGAGACGGCGGCGGAGATCGGGGAGATCAGATGGACTGAGCAAAATTCGCGGATGAACGCCCGGTGCGGGTGGAGGGGTAAGCCTGGCTTGATCGAGTCCCGTTGAATCCTGATGCACTTCGACCGCCGGGGAAGGAGGATAGGGATAAACGCCGTTGAGCACATCATCGGCGGATAATTCTCCCGGTAAATGTTGCGGTACAGATGTCGGAGCCGTATCAGCTCCGATCACGGAACCGGCGGCGAGGATTGAAAGGGAAAGAATAACTGACAAGCAGTGGATTTGATTTTTCATGGCATGGCTGGGTGGGATCGCTCAGGGAAAGGTGACACCTTGCGGAAGGACAATGTCTTTTTTTCGTTCGGGAGGAGTCACGACCAAACGAACCAATTTGCCTCCTGCTACCCGGCCTTCCACCGTGGTCTGAAAAGGAGCGTGGAGCTTGAAGTCGGCGTCCCAATTCTTCGGCCACGCGGGCAAAAGCAGGATTTGACGTCCATTGACCTGGAGCAACATTTCCTGGAGACCGTTCTCCCCGTTACCACCATTGTCCTCGTCCGGCATGTAATCGTGTCCCCGTTCCCAGAAAGCGGGAAACTTCAGGCCTGGGTCTTTGCGCGTCAGGTTGAACGTGACATCTTTTTGCGCGACATCGGCAAAGCCCAGCATCGCTGATTGGATGGGATCCTGATCCCAGCAGCCCGTTCGCTTGATTTTCCGGGCATTGAAGGTATCGATTGCCATATCCAGATCGGGCCGGCCCAATCCGTACAGGCGAAAGGGGTAAATCGTGTAAAGCTCCGGGTTCTCGGTGTTGTGCGCTGTAGCGGTTTGCTCTCCCTCATAGGGAAGGATGACTTTCTTGCCCTCAACGATGCCGGTCGGGATTTCAGGCAATTCGGCCTGGATGCGTTGCCAGTTTTTGCGTGTAGCGGCATCGACCTGATCCGGGGGCAAAGCCAGCAGTCGTGCCAGGACAGCGTGCAAGCCGGCGGTGTCGGGCGTCGGATTATGGACCTTCCAATACATCTCGATCGAGTTATCTGGATCGAGCACAAGTTTGCCGGATGGGGCGTGCGGAAAATGTTGATCAAAGAAAGTCAGGATGGCGTTGGCCATCGGAAGCACCGTGTCGTGCAGAAACGCGGTGTCGCCGGTGTACTCGTAATAATCGAGTCCCATCATGCTCAGCTCAAGAAGATCGGTGTGGTAATTACCCGTATAATACCCCTTGCCATTATTGGTGAGATTTTGAAAGCCACCCCAAAAGGGCGCGGTCTCCGCACAGTAAGCGCCGTCGTGATTGTAGTATTGCTTCACCAGGGCGGCGTTGGCGGGAAGCATGTCATGGTACATTTTGAAAAGTGGCAGCATCTCGTCAAAATCTCCTGCCATCAACCTTGGCCAATACATCGCACGCGTATTTTGAAACCAATACTGGCCGCCCCACGCCCGGTAATCAGCGGTGACCGGTGCGATGGTGGGTGGCTCGCCTTTTTTACCGCCCATGTTTTCGGCAGCGTGATCGACGACAAAAATCGAGCCGTTGAATTTGATCGGATAGGCTCCGCGCCCCGCGCAAGCGGTAACGAATCTCTGAAGAATATAGCCTTGCGTGGTTTCCTTGGCCTTCGACTCACCTTGAAGAAAAATCCAGCTTCGATGCCAGAAATCATCCCACCACTGGAGGTGATCCTGATGCGTTTTCTCCTCATCAAGATCCTCAATCCCGGCCACCTGTTGTTGCACCTTGGTCAACCAGGCCTCCGCCGGAGAGGCGGGCGTTGTCAGCGGATAGATGGAGATGAGCCGGGTCGTGCTTGGAACCGAGGATTGAAGCGTGGTCGCATCCAAACTCTTGAGGCCGGAGCCCTTGATGATGGCGCCGAATGTCCAATCGAGCACATGAGGGTCCGAGCCAGGCCCATTGTGGTGATACCAGGCGATTTGATCGGTCTGGTCAGACAGGATCGTGTCCGCGCTTAGTTTGCCGTTGGGAGCGGTCCGCCAATCTTCCAGTGAAACCTTGACCGTCCGCGGTTCACCGCTTTGCATCTCCACCCGAATGACGGGATGGTTGGCATCGACCCAGATCCGGACCGTTGCCCCCGACTTATCATCCCCTTC
>CAIPBM010000119.1 GCA_903863295.1 uncultured Verrucomicrobiota bacterium
GGCATCGGCGAGCGCCTCCTCGACGCCCAGGGCAACGTCCGCCGCTTCGTCAACATCTACGTCAGCGGCGAAGACATCCGTTTCCTCCAGGACAAGGAAACCCCCGTCAAAGCCAGTGACGAAGTCAGCATCGTTCCCGCCATCGCGGGCGGTTGATTTTCGTTTTCAAGCGCCGTCCTCCTGAGCGGAGGCGAGCCAGCGATTTTCTTCTCGAAATAAAGCTTCCTCGAGGCGCAGTCGAAGGACCTATGCCGCCGTGAGGAAAAACCCTGCTTGCGGCAAAGTAGGTTGATGGAGAGTAGTCAGGCTCTCGCTTGTCGGACCTGCGATAGACCTGCCCTGCAGATCGAAGCTGGTTTGACGCTCTCCAGGTGGATTCTCTTTTTGAACTAGGTCCTTCGACTGCGGCTCGAGTAAATCATGAGATAAGGCCAACTTTATTGTCTCGCCTCCGCTCAGGATGACGGATTTGGATAGAGGATTTTTATCGAAATTGGCTAAGGAATCGGCACGGCTCTAGCTTCATGTCCTCGCTTATTTTGTAACTCAGCCTCGACATTTCAACTCAACCCGCGAAATTCCTCAACATGATCGTAACCACCGCCCAACTCTTCAAGGTCGCCTTCGGCAAATTCGCCATCGGCGCGTACAACATCAACAACGCCGAGCAGACCATGGGTTTGTTCAAGGGTGCCATTAAGTCGAAGGCCCCGTTCATCATCCAGATTTCCAAGGGCGCGCGCGGCTACACGGAAAAGCGGATGCTTGAAGCCATCATCCGCAGCGCGGGCGAGATTTTCCCCGAGGCCATCTTCGCCGTCCATCTGGATCATGGCGACGAGGCCACCTGTTACGACTGTATCGACAGCGGGTTCTACAGCTCGGTCATGATCGATGCCTCGCACGAATCGTTCGAGGAAAACGTCGCCATCACCAAGCGCGTCGTTGACCGCGCGCATGCCAAGGGCATCAGCGTCGAGGCGGAAATTGGCATGCTCGGCGGCGTGGAAGAAGACATTGCCGTCGACGAAGGCAACGCGTGCCTGACTAATCCGGTTGAGGCGGCGGAATTCGTGAAGCTGACCGGTTGCGATTCGCTCGCCGCCGCGATCGGCACCAGCCACGGCGCCTACAAATTCAAGGGCCAGCAATCGCTCCACTTTGAGGTGATTGAGCAGATCGAAAAGCTCGTCCCCGGGCTTCCGATTGTCATGCACGGTAGCTCCAGCGTGCCGAAGGATGAAGTCTCCCGCATCAATGCGGCGGGCGGCACGCTCGATCCCGAGGCCTGCGGCGTGAATGAAAACGAGTATCTTCCTGCGGCCAAGCTGGGCGTGACCAAGGTCAACATCGACACCGATGGTCGCCTGGTCTGGACCCGCGTTCATCGTGAGTTTTTCCGCGATAACCCCGGCGCGTTCGATTTCCGTCCCCCCGGCAAGATTTTCATCGAGGAGTACGCCAAATTCATCGCCCACACGAGCGAGAAGCTGGGCTCAGCCGGGCATCTCGAGGAAGTCCGCGAGTTTGTGACCAAGAAATAGGCTTCGAGGTCGCGGCGGTTTTTTATGACCGCCGTGGCTTTGATGGATTGAGATAAGAGTCGGTCTGGGAACGTTGTTCGGACGAGTTCACTCCATTGGTGACAGTTGGCCTTACAGCAAAGCAACCGAGCAAAATAGTTAGAGGTCCTTCGACAGGCTCAGGATGACGAATTTTTAGGGAGTCGCTTACGCGACTGACTGCCCCGTTGCGCGGATGTGGGCTGAATCGCTTCCTGTGCGCAGAGCGCACCCGGACAACGAGTTGTCCGGGCCAAAGGGAAATCAGTGCGCGGCGCGTTCGAGGCGCTCGTTGATGGCGCGGCCCAGGCCATGGGCGGGCAGAGGCACGGCATAGAGCTGGGCGACACGCGGATTTTCATCGAGAACTCTTAAGGCGCGGAAAAAATGGGCGGCGGCTTCGCGCAGATCGCGTGTGGGGGAGAGGTTCTCGACCGTGCCTGGAAAAGAAATGTGATTTCCGGTCTCGCCAAAGGCTAGCCAGCCGATGGTCTCATGGGACGGGATGTCTTCTGACCTCTCCACCAGTCGGAGCGGCTTGCGGGGGGCGTAGTGATGCTTGAGTTGTCCAGGGGCTTGGGGACGATCATCTACTGGAGTCGCACGTTCAACCGGGCCGACGAGAGACTCAATCTCTTCCACGGGAATGCCCCCGGCGCGAAGGAGCACGGGCTGGTCACCGGAAAGATCGATCACGGTCGATTCGAGTCCGACGGCGCAGGGGCCGCCATCAAGGATCAACGGAACGGCATCGCCCAGTTCAGAGCGAACGGCGGCGGCATCGGTCGGGCTGATCCGTCCAAAGCGATTCGCGCTTGGCGCGGCGAGGGGGCCACCCCACGTGCGAAGCAGGGCTTGCGCCACGGGATGGACGGGCACGCGCAGGGCGACATTGGGCAGGCCGCTGGTGGCGAGATCGGGTACAAATTCCCGTTTCCGCAGCACGAGCGTGAGAGGGCCGGGCCAAAAGCGTTCGGCCAGCCGGTAAGCCGCGACCGGGACTTGCTCCGCCAGACGTAAGGCACCTTCGAGATCGGCGAGATGCAGAATAAGAGGATCAAAAAGGGGGCGCTGCTTGACCTCAAAGATGCGCGCCAGACCCGCGGGATTCAGCCCATCGGCCGCGAGACCATAGACCGTCTCGGTCGGCAGGCCGATGACCTGGCCCTCGCGCAGAAGCCGGACGGCGCGTAAAATCGCCTCCTCCGAGGCCGGAACGACGTTATTGGCTTGCGCCCCTTGGGTCGTCTCGGGTTTGATGCTAGGCTCTGGTATGGAACAGTTTGAATCCTTCAAGGCGTCCCGACTCTATTGTCGCAAGTGCGAAAAGTCGATGCCGGTGCGGGAACGGTTGTTACTGATCCTCCCGGAAAAGGACCTTTACGAGTATCTTTGCACCGGTTGTGGCCAATCGCTCGGGGAGCGTGAAGTCACGGCGGCGGAAAAGCGGATGGCCAGCCTGCGTGCTCCACGCAGGGGAGGTTTCCGCTAACTGAGCAGGGGAATTGGGATTATTATGCGTATTATTTTTATTGGAACGGGTGAAATCGGATTGCCAGCCTTGCAGGCCTTGACCAAGGCGGCGGGGCACGACGTCCTGGCCGTGGTCACGCAGCCGGACAAGCCCGTGGGGCGTCAACTCAAGCTGGCCGCGAGCCCGATCAAGGAGGCGGCTTTCAAATTGCACCTGAAGATCTATCAGCCGGAGAAACTGGGCAGCGCGACCTCGGTGGCCCAACTGAGGTATCTCAAGCCCGACCTCATCGTCGTGGCGGCTTATGGACAAATCCTGACCAAGGAGGTGCTCAACCTTCCGCCCAAGGGCTGTCTTAATTTGCATGCTTCGCTCTTGCCGAAGTATCGCGGGGCGTCGCCGATTCACTCCGCCATCGCGGCGGGAGAGAATCAATCGGGCATGACCGTGATGTGGATGGATGAGGGCCTGGATACCGGCGATATTTTGCTCCAGGAAACGGTGAGGCTTCGCCGCCGCGAGACTGCGGAAACACTCCATGACACCCTGGCCAAGATGGGGGCGGATGCTCTGCTTAAGGCCATCGCCCTGATTGAGGCGGGCAAGGCGCCGCGCGTGCCGCAGGACAAGGCGCTGGCCACCCTGACCAAGAAATTGAAGAAAGAAGATGGGCACATCAAATGGGATCGTCCGCAAACCGCGATTGATGCGCACATCCGGGCGATGACGCCGTGGCCATCCGCCTATGTCTGGGTGCCACAGGAAAAAGACCTGAAGATGCTGAAGATTTTTACGACCATTCTTTCGCATCGCGCCAAGGGTAAGCCGGGTGAGGTGCTCCGGGTGGACAAGCATGGGATTTTGGTCGCGGCGCAGGTCGGCGGACTTCTCCTGCGCGAAGTGCAACTGGAAGGGAAGAAGCGGATGCACGCGGCGGAATTTGCGCGCGGGTTTAATCTGCCGGAGGGGCTCGTCTTCGAATAGGCGTGAGGTTTCCGATGGACGCGAGAACTTTTCCCCGGATCACGCCGCAGGATTTCAGCCGGATCCGGTTTTTGCTGGAATCGAACGGCATGGAGGTGTCGCCGGGATCGCAAGGGACGATTCGCCATGCCAAGCACGGGATTGATCTTGGCTTCAAGTACAATGAGGTCAGCCATGAGCTGACCTTGACGATTGAAAAGAAGCCGTTTCTCATTCCCAGTTCCGCGATCTGGAACGAGGTGCAGAAGAGTTTTGAGAAGCATATGCCGGGTTAGGGCGAGCTTTGCCAAGCGCGCTCTTTTAAATTCTGTCATATTGGACCGTGTAAGCCGAAGGCTTTACAGAACCGTAGCCGGTAGTTAAGCCCCCGACAGCGGGAGATCCCGTGGGTCGCCCCTCTGCAATTCCGGGGGATGAGAAGGCAGGAATAGTTAGAGGTCCTTCGACTACGCTGCGCTCCGCTCAGGATGACGGATGTTTAGGGAGAGTCGCTTACGCGACCCGTCGCACGGAGTGCGACGGCTACCACGGAGGGGAGGCACGACGGTCATAGACCGCCGCTACAGAAGAAGGGGAAGAATAATTAGAAGTCCTTCGACTACGCTGCGCTGCGCTCAGGATGACGGATGTTTAGGGAGAGTCGCTTACGCGACCCGTCGCACGGAGTGCGACGGCTA
>CAIPBM010000120.1 GCA_903863295.1 uncultured Verrucomicrobiota bacterium
GAAACGACCAGTCTACCGACTAGTCTATTTCCATGAGTTCAGTCACCAAAACCGTCGGAGCTTACGAGGCCAAAACCCATCTCGCATCTCTCCTCAAGCAAGTGGAAAAAGGACGGGAAATCATCATCACCAAGCGGGAACGCCCCATCGCCCGCCTCGTGCCCATGGAATCGCCCCGGCCCGAAAGAGCAGAAATCTTTCGCCGGATCCGTACCCTGCGCGGTAGCCTCGTTCTGCCTAAGGGTGAAACGGTGAAGGATCTCATCAATGCCGGACGCCGGATATGAACGCACTCGTTCTCGATGCCTCCGCCACGCTCGGCTTCCTGCTTCACGATGAGCAAACCTTGCCAAGCGTGAAGGCCCTGGCAGCCATCGAGCAGGGCGCCCCTACTCACGTCCCCACCCATTGGTGGCTCGAAATCGCCAATGCTCTCCTCATGGCCGAGCGTCGTCACCGGATTTCCCAGTCGGCCGTGACCGACTCTCTTCAAGCACTTCAGAATCTCCCCGTCATCACCGACAACGAAACCGCGCAACACTCCGGCGGCCAAACCCTCTCCCTCGCCCGGCAGTACAAGCTGGCCTGCTACGACGCCGCCTACCTGGAACTGGCGATCCGCCGCAAAGCCCGCCTGGTGACCACAGACCGTGCCTTGGCCAAGGCAGCGACCGACGTAGGCTTGCGTCTTCTCGACTAACCTATCCTCCAAAACGCTCCGCCGCATGATCCCGGCGAAACCGATCCAGCCGCTCCGTCAGAAGCGCGGTCACCCGCCTTATCGCCGCCTCGCTGCTCAGATAAACGGGCTTCGCCAGGCAGCTCCGCAGTGCTTCCGCCGCGCGCTCAACCTGTCCGGGAACAAGCCGCCGCAACGTCTCCGGCACCAGGGGCCGAGCAAACTCCGGTTCCCATTTGCCCTCCGGCACCACCGCAGCCGCATAACCATACCGCTGCGCCCGCTGGATTTGCCGCCTCAACCACGGTATCCGGTCATGGATAATTTCATCCGGAGTCGACGCGGGCAGACGCGCGAATTCAAACCCAAGATCCAGCGATTCCGCCCAGTCGAACCACTTGAAGGAATTCTCCTCATTGAAGGGCCTCACCGCCGTCCACGGCACCCGGAAGGCATCCGCCACAATCGCCCCATGCATCGCACCGGTGATCAATCTTTCCGAGGCACGAATCTCCTCCAACACCGTCTCGACGGGCCATGTCGGGTCAATGTAGTTGATCCCCGCCAGGCGACAAACCTCCGGCCACTTGCCCAGGATGGTGCTGTAAAAATGGGGCATGAAGGAGACCGGGTGCCTCTTGGGAGCCTCCGCCAGCGCGAGGTTCCGCAACAAAATGGCTCCATCCCCAATCACGGCCTCCTTCTCTAACCCCAAAACTTCAGCCGAGCGCGGCCCTCTCACCCCGTAGATGTGCCAGGAGACGGGAACCGTCTTCGGCACCGGGCCATAGCCGCACCCGGTTCCAAAAATCACGATAGGTCGATCAGCGGGCAGACGGCAATTGATCAAAGTGCCGATGCCAACAAAATACCAGTCGTCCCGCTCGTCTTTGAAAACTTCTGGCATTAACCGGGGCCAAAGCCAGGGATTCAGCTCGTCCCCAAAATTCGGAATGACATTGTCAAAGTAATAGAGCTTCATGACATGCAAGTTAAACTTCGCAAAACCTAATAATTCTATTTACCTCTAGTTCCATGAGCCGGGGAGTCATCTTCGCCGGAAAACTATTCCCTTGAACCTAGGTAGACAATGACTATTAATTGTTCGCAACCGAAATGAATAAGGCCTTATTCACAGCAAAAGCTTGTGCAAAAGCCTGGAAAATCATCGATTCGTCACCAACTCTAACCAAGCTGGAAAAGAATGTCTCCGGAATGCTGTGGAAGTCGAAACTACTTATTCATCCCTACGTCCAGCTTGATCGAGGGTTTGTCTACATTCATGTGCCCAAAACGGCGGGAACCTCGCTTAATAAAGCTCTCGGCCTCAAGGCCAAGCTAACCACATCCCTGCATAACCGGGCGCGGGATGTGATGCCGTTCATGAAGATTATTGCGCCAGAAGTCCGGGCGATCACCTTCGTCCGCAATCCTTACAGCCGCTTTGTCTCGCTCTATCGTTTTGCCATTGCTGATGAATCGCTCTATCACTCCGCCCGGAATCCCGAAAAGGCCCCCTATGGAAAACATCCGGATCACGATCTCCTTTCCAACAAGAACCTGGAAGAGTGCGCGGAACTTTTAATCCAGGGCAAGCTCGGCGATCCCCGCGACAATACCCCCCTTTGGCGTCCTCAAGTCGATTGGCTGGTGGATAAGTATGGGAAGCTCATGGTCGATTTTATTGGAAAGATGGAATCGTTGGATTCCGATTTACTCAAGCTCCAAGAACTTTACGGAATCACCAGTGAACCGGTGTCTTGGCTGAACCGGAGCAATCCGGGAAAGAAAACCCCGGAGTTTACCGCGCGCACGGAAGAATTGGTTCGCATGTATTACAAGCGCGATTTCGAGATGCTCGGTTACAATGAGGATCGCGCCGCGTGTCAGCAAATCCAATCGGCGGACTGAGCCGCCCATGGCCGAGCCTGATCAGCGCCTCGCAACGGTTGAAAATTCGAAGCCCCCGGAAAGAGGATTAGCCCGGCTGCAGAGATGAAAACATTCCTCGCTTGATTTGTTGGCCACGGATTTTAGTGTGACGAATGCTTGAAGCCAGTGCAGCGCCGTCCACGACCGCCTTTACCGATTCACCCCTCTCCAACTCCTCGCCCCAACTGAAGACGCCCATCGAACCTTTCGCCCCGCTCGATACCTTCGCGCGTCGTCATCTTGGGCCCCAGCCCGAGGACATCGCCACCATGCTGGACTCGATCAAGTACGCCTCGCTTGAGGCCCTGGTCGATGATGTTGTCCCTCCCGCCATCCGGCTCCGGCAACCCCTCAACCTCCCCGCCGCCAAGGGCGAACGTGCCGCCCTCGATGCGCTGGCCAAGATCATGGCGCAAAACAAGGTCTTCCGCTCCTACCTCGGCCAAGGTTATTACGACACCATCACGCCCCCGGTCATCCAGCGCAATATCCTGGAGAATCCCGGCTGGTACACCGCCTACACGCCCTACCAGGCCGAGATCGCGCAAGGACGTCTCGAAGCGCTCCTCAATTTCCAGACCATGGTCGCCGACCTCACCGGCCTCGACATCGCCAATGCCTCCCTCCTCGACGAAGCGACCGCCGCCGCCGAGGCGATGACCATGCTCCATGCCGTCCGGGTCAATCCCGCCGCAACCCGCTTCTTCGTCTCGGACGCCTGCCATCCGCAGACGCTCGACGTCGTCCGCAGCCGCGCCGTGCCTCAGGGTATCGAAGTCGTCATCGGTAATGCGCTTGATTTCAATCCCGATGCCGGCTGGTTCGGCGCGCTCCTCCAGTATCCCGGTACCGACGGTTCGATTCTCGATTATTCCAAGTTCATCCAATCGGTGCATCAAGTCGGCGGCAAGGTCGCCGTTGCGACCGATCTGCTCGCGCTGACGCTCCTCAAGCCCCCGGGCGATTTCGGCGCCGATATCGCTCTCGGTTCCGCGCAACGCTTCGGTGTTCCGCTCGGCTACGGCGGACCCCATGCCGGGTTCTTCGCCACCAGGGATGAACTCAAGCGCCACATGCCGGGACGGCTCATCGGCGTCTCGCATGACGCACAGGGCAAGCCCGCGATGCGTCTCGCACTCCAGACCCGGGAGCAGCACATCCGCCGCGACAAGGCGACCAGCAACATCTGCACCGCGCAGGTACTCCTCGCCGTCATGGCCTCGATGTACGCGGTCTACCATGGCCCGAAGGGACTCAAGGATATCGCCGGGCGCGTGACCAATCTCACCGCGCACCTCGCGGCCATTCTCTACACGCTCGGCTACAAGATCGGCTCCGCTCCCTTTTTCGACACCCTTCGCGTGACCATGTCGACCAAGTGGAGTGCGCATGAGCTTGTCCAGGAAGCCCTCGCCCGCGGCGTCAACCTGCGCCTCATTGATGCCGAAACCATCTGCATTTCCCTCGACGAAACCACCACCCTCGCCGACGTCGAAGCACTGGCCGATATTTTTGGCAAGGGCCTAGAAACCTGGGAAATCGACCGGGCCAAGGGCGCCGTGGCGCACATCCAGTTGCCGGAAAATTTTCGCCGGATCAGCGCCTATCTCACCCACCCGGTCTTCAATTCGCACCGCACGGAAACAGAGATGCTCCGCTACATCCGCCGTCTCGAATCGCGCGATCTCTCCCTTTGCACCTCGATGATCCCGCTCGGCTCCTGCACCATGAAGCTCAATGCCACGGCGGAGATGTTTCCCGTTTCCTGGCCCACGGTGGGCAAGCTCCATCCCTTCGCACCGATCGAGCAGACGCGCGGCTACCAGACTCTCTTTCGCCAACTGGAAGCATGGCTCGCGGAAATCACCGGCATGGCCGCGGTCTCGCTCCAGCCCAATGCGGGCTCCCAGGGCGAGTATGCCGGACTTCTCGCCATTCGCGCCTACCATCAGGCCCGCGGCGAATCGCACCGCCGCATCTGTCTCATCCCCGTTTCCGCGCATGGAACCAATCCCGCCAGCGCTGTCATGGCCGGCATGAAAGTCGTGCCCGTCGCCTGCGACGCTAATGGCAACATCGACATCGCCGATCTCCGCAAGAAAGCCGACCAGCATTCGGACGACCTCGCCTGCGCGATGATCACCTATCCCTCCACCCATGGCGTTTTCGAGGAATCGATTGTCGAGGCGGCTGAAATCATCCACTCCCACGGCGGGCAGGTCTATATGGACGGCGCTAATCTCACCGCCCAGGTTGGCCTTTGCCGCCCGGGCGATTTCGGCATGGATGTCTGTCATCTCAACCTCCACAAGACTTTCTGCATTCCTCATGGCGGCGGCGGTCCCGGCGTGGGGCCGATTGCCGTCGCGGCTCATCTTGCCGAACACCTTCCCGGCCACGCCGTCATTCCTCCCGGTGAAGCCCGCCGCAACGAAGGCGCCGTCAGCGCGGCACCCTGGGGCAGTGCCAGCATCCTCGTCATATCCTGGATGTACATCGCCATGCTCGGCGCGGAAGGCCTGACCCGTGCCACCCAGACGGCCATCCTCAATGCCAATTACATGGCCACCAAGTTGGAGCCTTATTTCAAGGTGCTCTACCGCGGCCATTCCGGTCTCGTTGCGCATGAATTCATCCTCGATCCGCGCCCCTGGAAACAATCGGCGGGCATCGAAGTGGAAGACATCGCCAAGCGGCTCATGGATTACGGCTTCCATGCACCCACTGTCTCGTTTCCCGTGCCGGGTACGCTGATGATTGAGCCGACTGAGAGCGAATCGAAAGAGGAGCTTGATCGCTTCTGCGACGCCCTGATCGCCATCCATGGCGAAATGCAGCGCGTGACGTCCGGCGAATGGCCGCGTGACAATAATCCGCTCAAGCTAGCTCCCCATACCGCAACCGTCGTCTGCGGCGATGAATGGAAACGCGCCTACGGTCGCGAGGTCGCCGCCTATCCCCTGCCCTATCTGCGCGAGCATAAATTCTGGCCTTACGTCGGACGGATCGACAATGTCTACGGAGACCGCAATCTCATCTGCTCCTGCCTGCCGATGGAAGACTACGAAGCCTAAAACGACCCGCCTCCCATGACCGCCCGCGCCGAAGAATTCCAAGCCCTCAGCGACTCCGTCTTCCATTGGTCCGTCTATGAACCCAGCGTGAAATGCGAGATCGGTTGCACCGCCCTCAAGCTCGGCAGCCGCCTCGTCGTCATCGATCCCGTCCCACTCGCTGATGCAGCCTGGAAGGAACTGCTCGCCATCGCCCCGCTCAGCGCGATCCTGCTCACCAACGGCAACCATGTCCGCGACGCACTCGAGCTGCGCCAGAAGCACCACGTCCCCGTCGTCACCGCCCCCGACACGCGACGTGACATCACCGAGCTCAAGCCCGAGGTCGTCCTTCTCCCCAACGAACTCCTCTACGGCATCGCCGCCATTCCGATTCCCGGCGCCACCCCCGGCGAGACCGCCTTCTTCGCCAATACCGGTGTCATGGTGCTCGGGGATGCCGTCATCAACACCAGCCTTGAGCGAGGCCTTGAACTCCTGCCGGATAAATACTGCTCCGACGCCAAGCAGAACCGCGCCTCACTGCGAAAGCTGCTCGACTACGATTTCCATACCCTCATCTTCTCTCATGGCGCTCCCCTGGTCACGCAAGCCAAGGGCAAACTCCATGCCCTGCTCAATTCTTCCTCATGAAAAAATCCCTCGTTCTGTTGGCTCTTCTCTCCCTGGCCCTCGCCGGTTCATCTCGCGCCCAGACTCCAGCTCTCAATCCCAACGACAGCAGCGTCGGCGCACCTTCGCAAGCGGCCCCCTCGCCCCAGCGCAACATCATGCCGCTGACCATCAACCACAAACCGAATCCCACCCTTCCGCCCGCGGAAATCGCTGGCCCCATCGACAAATTTTTCAAGACCCTCAAGACCGGTGATTACGTCGGCGCTTATGATAGCTTCCTCGCCGGCACGCGTCTCGGTACGCAGACGGAAAAGAAATCTTTCTTTATCTCGAAGACCCAGGACGCCTTCGGCATCTACGGCAAGCTCAACGACGCGGAGATTTTCGACAACTACAGCGTCGGCTCCAACGTCATTGTCCTCACCTACCTGAGCCGGCATGACATTCAGCCGCTGCGGTGGCGCTTCGTCTACTATCGCCCGGACAAGACCTGGGTTCTCATTAACATGGGCTTCGACGACGTGCTGCTCGACATGCTCGATTAGTCACCTGCCCTTAGACTTCGGCAGCTAAGCAAATCTGCTCTCCACCATCCGTCATCTTGAGCTTGTCGAAAGATCAGCCCCCGGTGACTTGGAAGTCATCCAGTAACTTTGAATAGGAAATGGAAGCTGATCCTTCGACCAGCTCAGGATGACGGAATTTAGAATCAATATTTTTTAACCTATTCCGCCTCTAGCCAAATGACTGGAGTGGTGGCATTTTAGAGGTGATGCAACCTCACGCCTGGCAGCTGAAGACCCAAACGCTGCAGTGGCAGGAGCGCCCGCTGGTCATGGGCGTTCTCAATGTCACCCCCGACTCCTTTTCCGATGGTGGCAGTTATCTCGATCCCGAAGCCGCGCTGGATCGCGCGCTGGAACTGGAAGCCGAAGGGGCGGACATCCTCGATCTCGGCGGTGAGTCCACCCGCCCCGGCGCAACCTTGATCAGCCCGGAGGTCGAACTCTCGCGGATTTTGCCCGTCCTGCAGCGACTGGTGGGCCGGATCAAGATTCCGATCTCCATCGACACCTGGAAATCACCCGTCGCCGTCACCGCTTTGAAAGAGGGTGCGGAGATCATCAACGACGTCAGTGCCGGACGCTGGGCCCCCCTTTTATGGCCCACCGTCGCCCAGCACCGTGCCGGTTATGTCCTCATGCACGCGCAAAATCAACCCGCGACGATGCAGGATGCGCCCGAGTACATCGATCCCGCCGCCGAGATCGCCGATTTCCTCGGAAAATTTCTCGCACGGGCCGAGGAGAACGGCATCGCCCTTGAGTCAATCGTCTGCGATCCCGGCTTCGGCTTCGGCAAAACCCTCAGTCATAATCTTGCGCTGCTCAGGGATCTGGAAACCTTCCGCGTCTTGCGGCGTCCGCTTCTTGTCGGGCTTTCACGAAAATCTTTCCTAAAATTGATTGGCGGTTCAGAGTCTTTGGCGATAACAAACGAATTGGCCCATCTCTGGGCAACCGCACGCGGCGCGGCGATCTGGCGGGTGCACGATGTGCCCGCAGCCCTCCGCACCGCGCGGCTGGCCGGAGTCTTTGGACGGGGAGCCGACATGATATGAGCACCTATCTTCATGACCATTTTGCCCTCGTCGCCGAGGTGGTGCGCTCGTTGATCGAAATCCTCATCCTCACCGTCGGCATCTATTCCACCTGGAAACTCTTCCGCGGCACGCGCGGCGCACGGGTGCTCGTCGGCTTTGGCTTTCTGCTGGCCATGCTCTCGCTCGTCTCCTTCGCCCTGCAACTCACCGTCATTGAAAAACTCCTGAGTTTCTCCCCCATCTTCCTGCTCACCTCGCTTGTCATCATTTTCCAGCCGGAACTGCGCCGGATGTTTGCCGAGCTCGGCAGCCGCCCGCTTTTCAGCCCGCATCGCCAACAGGCCGAGGTTATCGAGGCCGTGATCGATGGCCTGGAGCAACTCCAACTCGCCGGGCACGGGGCCCTCATCGCCTTCGAGCGCGAAATCACCTACGAACCGGCCCGCGAGAACGGAACCCTCCTCGACGCGAAAGTCAGCGATGATTTGCTCGCCACCATCTTCTTTCCCAAGACCCCCCTGCATGATGGCGGCGTCATCATCGTTCAGGACCGCATTGCCGTGGCCGCGGCCATATTCCCACTCACCCAGGCGGAGGGACTCCAGCGCACGCTCGGCTTGCGCCATCGTGCTGCCCTCGGCCTCAGCGATGAGACCGACGCCGTCATCGTCATTCTCTCCGAAGAAACCGGCATCATCTCCCTCGCCTTCAATGGCGAGTTGCGGCGCCCCCTCACCACGGATGAACTTCGTTCCCAGTTGATCGCCATCCTGTTACAAAATAAGACCGATGAAAAATCTCTTGTTGAACAATTGGCAAGCTAAGCTCGTCTCCCTGACCATCGCCGTGGCCATCTGGGCTTACCTGCGCTATCTCATTGACCCCACCTTTTTCGACCGGCTTCTCACCGGCACTTACACCCCGGGACGCTAGCCGGATCGATTGCGGCTGCCGCGCAATGTGCGAAGTTTATTCGAGATATGTTTACCACCGAGCGTTATCCCCTCCTGCTCTTTTTCGATGGCGAATGCGCTTTCTGTAATCGCTGGGTCAACCGCGTCAGGGAGGCCGATCACGCCCACCGGATGCGCTTTGGCACCAAGCAAGGTCACACGTTTCAAAAGGTAGCCCAATTCCGTCCCGACCTGGCTCAAGTCGATTCAGTCGTTCTCGTCAAACGTCGCCCGGATGGCGGCGAGGATTATCTGATCCGCAGCGTAGCCGTGCATGAGGCCATCCGTGACCTGCCCCCCTTTTGGTTCTTCCGGCTCATGCTCACCCTTTTCCCCACGCCGATTGCCGACCTCGGCTATCGCATCTTTTCCAAGCTGCGTGCCCCTCTCTTCGGGAAGTGGTCACACTGCCGGGTCCCGCTCGAACAGGATAAACATCTGTTTCTCGATTAGCCGATGGTGATGACTCGACATGCCGTCTCCTGCCCATTCCCCGCGAAATTTCCTTTCGCGCCCAATGAATCTGCCCCATGACTTATAAGGCACGCGCCCTCGCCCTCTGCGAAGCTCTCCCCCGCATCTATCCCGACGCTCATTGCGAACTCGATTTCTCCAATCCCCTGGAACTTCTCATCGCCACCATCCTTTCCGCCCAATGCACCGACGTGCAGGTGAACAAGGTGACACCCGCCGTCTTCAAAAAATACCGCACCGCCCAGGCTTATGCCGATGCGGATCCCCTTGAATTTGAGCAAGACCTCCGCGCCATCGGTCTCTATCGCAACAAGGCTAAAAACATCCGCGCCTGCGCCCGAATCCTGGTTGACGAACATGGCGGCAAGGTTCCCGAGACCATGAAGGCCCTCGTGCGGCTCCCCGGCGTGGGACGCAAGACCGCCAACGTCGTCCTCGGCAATGCCTTCGGCCAGAATGTCGGCGTGGTCGTCGATACCCATGTGGGACGTCTCTCCGCCCGTCTCGGCCTGACCAAGGAGGCTGACCCGAAGAAAATTGAGATCAAGCTCATGAAGCTCGTTCCGCAAAATCACTGGACCCTCTTCTCCCACTGGCTGATCTTCCATGGCCGCCGCCGCTGCAAAGCGCAAAATCCCGATTGCCCCAACTGCGAATTGAAAGACCTTTGCCCCAGTTATCCCAAGCTCATAAAGTCGAAGGATAAATCCCGCAAAAACACGTTATCATCCTGAGCTGGTCGAAGGATAACGGAAGCGTTGGTAGTGGTACAAAACTTGGAGCATTAAGTTGCTCTCTATTTCATGCACTACAATTTTTGACGTATCCACGGCAGGTTGCGTTACTCCGGCAATGGAAGCGGGGGTTGCCGATCACGTTTGGAGTTTGGAAGAAGTGGTTGCCCTTTTAGACTAGGGCTTTTTGTTCTTCTTTTTCCCAAAGCTCTTTCTGAAATTCTCCAAAGCCTCCGCATATTCGATTATCGCGTATTGCGGGGGCTTCCTCTTCGGGGGAAACGGACATTCCTCTGGCCGCGCATCGGCGAATGAATCCAGTTCCTTTTGTAGTTCGGCAACATCTTTGGGGTCGCGCAGATTGTCACTGAGCGTTTGAGAGTCGGCTTTAAGCTTATTAATTCGCCTAGCAATTTCCGAAACAGAAACTTGACCCTGCAAAGTTTCTATCGACTCCATATCATCAACGACGGCCTTGAGCGATCCGATGACGCCAACTCTAGCTTCCGTTCTAATAACCTGTTGAAACCGCGATTGTGTGGAGAAAAGGCTTTCGGCTACCAATGCATCTGAAAGACGTTTTGTGTCGGTGTAAAGACAATCGACGCCCGAACGAAAGCTGCCGTATTGACCTATCGCGATATAAAGCGCCCCGGCAAGTGTAAGATATGATTTAAGCGAGCCCTCTTTAAATTCGACCTCCGCAACAACTTCGGGAGAAATGAAAAACTTGCCACGCGAAGATGCGTATTGCTCAAGATGGGATCGTATTTCCGATAACTGTGCCGCAGACAACCTGTCGTCGAGGTGAACGTGGATATACGCCTGACAGAGTATGTTCTTGTCGATGTAATCAGCCACTAGTCACATACACTAAGCTCCGTCTGAATCTTGTAAATTCAAATGCGCGACCATGCTTCGGGGCGAGTTGTCAACTTCCGCAGCTTCAAACTGTACCACTACCGAAGCGTTTGTTAATTTGTAGTTCTTCTCGAGTTAGGGCATACTTGTCGGTTCAATGACCGCCCTTCCTTCCAAACCCCGCGTCCTGCTCGGCATGAGCGGAGGCGTCGATTCGTCCGTCGCGGCCTACCTCCTCAAGGAGCA
Organism: uncultured Verrucomicrobiota bacterium; assembly: GCA_903863295.1. Taxonomy (GTDB): domain Bacteria; phylum Verrucomicrobiota; class Verrucomicrobiia; order Methylacidiphilales; family UBA1321; genus JABDGH01. The sequence goes on from CAIPBM010000120.1 coordinate 11,172, forward strand.
GGGCTACGACGTCATCGGCGTGACCATGAAGGTCTGGCCGCAGGACTGTGTCTCCCGCGCGGAAGATAAATGTTGCGGTCCCCAGGCCGTCGCCGATGCCCGCGGCGTGGCCCATGCGCTCGGCATTCCCCACTACGTCGTCGATGAAGCCAACGAATTCGAGAAGATGGTCATCGACTACTTCACCAGCGAATACCGCGCCGGACGCACCCCCAATCCCTGCGTCATGTGCAACGAGAAGCTCAAGTTCGGCAATCTCCTCAACAAGGCCCGCGCCTTGGGCGCCACCCATATCGCCACCGGCCACTACGCCCGGATTGAGCAAGGTTCTGATGGCCGCTCCACTCTTTTCAAGGCGGTCGACTCCCGCAAAGACCAGTCCTACTTCCTCTTCAGCCTGCGCCAGGAACAACTCGCCTCCTCCATTCTGCCGCTCGGCGGTCTGACCAAGCCGGAAGTCCGCGCCCTCGCGAAGAAAATGGGCCTCAAGACCTACGACAAGGAAGACAGCCAGGAAATCTGCTTCGTTCCCGGCAACGATTACACCGCTTTCCTCAAGTCGCATCTGGGTGAAAAAGACTTCCACCCCGGCGGCATCTATTTCAAGGACGGCACCAAGATGGGCGAGCACGAGGGCATCGAGTTCTATACCGTAGGCCAACGCAAGGGCCTCGGCGGCGGACATGGACGGCCCATCTACGTCATCGACATTGATGCCGCCACGCAACGGGTCATCGTCGGCGATTACGACGATCTCCAGCGCCACGATTGCTATCTCAACCAGACCAACTGGGGCGATGAAGGTCTTACCGAATCAACCGAGATCACCGTCAAGATCCGCTACAACAATCCCGAAGTCCGGGCCATCGTCCATCCCCTCCCCGGCAACCGCGCCCGCCTTGAATTCCCCGAGCCCCAGCGCTCCGTTAGCCCCGGCCAGGCCGCCGTCTGCTACGTCGGCGACCGCGTCCTCGGCGGAGGTTGGATTGAGCGGACGGAATTGTCTCCGGAGATCAAATCCGAAGCTTTAGCGGTTTCCGTTTAAGGAGGTTATGCCCTTCTCCCCCCGCCTCGTCTTTATCACCGCCTCCAGCGTCGATGAAGCACGGAACCTCGCGCAGCGGATTTTGGAAAAGCACCTCGCCGCCTGCGTCAACATCGTGCCGGGACTGGAATCCCATTACTGGTGGCAGGACAAACTCGAATCTGCATCGGAAGTCCAGATGATCATCAAAAGTTCCGCTGAACATTTCGAAGCCCTGGCCGAAATCATCCGCTGGCACCATTCCTACGAGTGCCCGGAAATCGTCGCCATAACCCCGACCGAAATGTCCCCGGAGTACCAGGCCTGGTGGGAAAGCAATTGCGGAAACGCCTCTTAAGCAAACTCTCTGGAAATAGCCTCCAATTTGCTTGGGAGTGTCCCCTGTCCCCGGGAAATTTCGTTGCGCGCCGATCCCTCGCAGGATTGCAATGACTACCATCGAGAACTACTTCCCCACCGGCCAAACCACCTTGCTATGCTCATTATCATACTGCGCGATGACCTGAAATGATTTGTCCGGCAACCGCATCACCAAAATCTCCGTGTGATCCAGCCCCGTGCTCCAGACATAGGCCACCTCATCCCGGTCTACATTCACGTTCACGACATTCAGGCTCCGCAGATCGTTCGATAACTGCGCCCCGCTCAGCGATGAATCCTTGTTCGGATCGTACGCATCCATCAACTTCTTCGACCGCTCAATCCACGTCCCGATAATCGCGGGATTCAACGTGTCAAAGTAGGCTTTAGCGGCCTCAATCCCGGTCGGCGCAGGGCGATACTGGGTTTCAAGTTGAGGGCCGTAGTAGAGGAGAAAAGCCACTGGCAGAACGACCGCCAGAGTCAACAGGACAATGATGATGCGATACATGGAAATGGAATCTGGAAACCTGGCGCAATCGAAATCGGATCAATTTTTCGTACTACGTCGATTCATCCTAGGGGAAGCATTAATGCTTATCAAAGGCGGAAAGCAAAGTCGCGCTTTTTGTCCAGTTAAGCCTGCCTTGAGGGGTGTCATGGCGCGCCGAGACAATGGGCCTACACCACCGCCAAATGCTTCCGGATCGAGACCAAAATGCGATCGACCGTCGGCTGCAAAAGCGCTTCATCGCGCGTTTCCACCAGTAAGCGGATTTTCGGTTCCGTACCCGAATAACGAAGCAGCACGCGGCCATTGGAGCCCAATTCCTTCTCAATCGCCCGCACCGTCCCCGTCACCTCCGGCAATTGATCGAGTGGAATTCGTTCCCGCACCTTGAGGTTGACCAGCATCTGCGGATATTTCCGCATGCCCAGCCGCAACTGGCTCAGCGGCTTGCCGCTGGTGCGCATGATACGCAGCAAGGCCAGCGCTGTCACCAGCCCGTCGCCTGTCGTATTGCAATCGCGGAGAATCACATGGCCCGATTGCTCGCCGCCAACATTGAGATCCTGCGCCAGCATTTGCTCCAGCACATAACGGTCGCCCACGCCCGCGCGGACGATCTTCCCGCCCGCTGCCGCGAAGCACTCATCGAGGCCCAGATTACTCATCACCGTGGCGACCAGCGTCTTCTTCGCCAACTTGCCCTGCCTAAGCAAGTCAAGGCCGATCACTGCCAGCATCTCATCGCCATCCAGAAGCGAGCCAGTCTCGTCGCAACAAATGAGCCTGTCTGCGTCACCGTCATGGGAAAGCCCAATTTGCGCGCCGAAATCGAGCGTCGCTTTTTGAATCAATTCCGGGTGCGTGCTGCCGCAGTTCGCGTTGATATTAATCCCATCCGGTTCGATATTCAGCGCCAACACGTCCGCCCCCAGTGCACGCAAAACGAGAGGTGTCGTCTCATACGCCGCACCATTCCCGGCATCCACCACGATGCGGAGGCCGTGCAAGTCGAGCTCCGTGCCATAAGCGGCTACCGCCAGTTGCGCGTAACGGGACGCGCTATCCGGCCATGCCGTGATGCGCCCGATCTTCCGCCCCGTGACGCCCTTCGCCCGCAGTGAGTCATCGAGCATTAATGTCTCAATTTCCAGCTCCAGGGCATCATCGCACTTCATGCCATCATGCTTGAAAATCTTGAGCCCGTTGTCGTCGTAGGGATTGTGCGAGGCGCTGATGACCAGCCCCGCGCAGCCGTGCAAATGCCGGGTCAGGAACGCGATGGCCGGGGTCGGCACTACGCCGACCAGCAGCACATTCACGCCCATTGCCGCCGCACCGGCTGCCACCGCCTGCTCCAGCATCGGACCCGAAATCCGGGTGTCGCGACCGATCACCAGAGGTTGATCCGGCTGGCCAAATTGGATCGCCAGCGCACGTCCGAAGGCGACCGCCATCTCCGGTGTCAGTGCACCTTCATTGGCCCGGCCGCGAATGCCATCCGTCCCGAAAAGCCGCGATTGAGTCCCCATGATCCGCTTAATTCCCCGCCGGCTTCACCGCCACGACTTCAACCTTGAAAATCAGCGTCGCATTCGGAGGAATCACGTCAAAGCCATCGGTGCCGTAAGCCAGCATGGGGGGGATGATCAACTTGCGCTGGCCGCCGACTTTCATCGTGGCCAACCCTTCCGTCCAGCCCTTGATCACGGGCGATACGCCGAGCACCAGCTCAAAAGGCTGGCCACGGTCATAGGAGGACTCGAATTTCGTGCCGTCCTGCAGCTAGCCCTCGTAATTCACCACGAGAGGATCGCCCGTTTTCACCGCTGCACCGGTCCCCACGACGAGGTCAACATACTTCAAAC
>CAIPBM010000121.1 GCA_903863295.1 uncultured Verrucomicrobiota bacterium
CCGGGTCGAACTGGCCAACGGTCATCGCTGTGTAGCCCGCGCTTCCGGTGAGGTTCGCCTCGAGTTCGTCAAGTTCGCTCCCGGTGACAAGGTCTCGCTCGAGTTTCACCCGTACGATCTCTCCCGCGCGCGGATCATCACGGAGTAAAATAAGGGGGCGAGACTACCTTGGCGGATTTGCCGGGGTATCGCCGGAAGTCTTGGGGGCTGGCGTGCTGGCGGCAGCAGTGGTCTTGGGAGTGGCATTGAGCGCCGCCTGACGTTCGTTGTAAATCTGGGCGCTGCGGAGCGAACTGACTGCCCGTTCCAATTGCCGGTCCTCCACCTTGGCGGCTTCGGCTTTCTCTTCGTCGGTGAGGGGACGCCCCGCTTCGGCCAGCAGGATGCGTCTTTCCTCCGCATCAGTGATGGGGATGGAGATATCAGGCGTAATCCCTACTTCATGAATCGTCTTTTTGCTCGGGGTATAATACTTGGCCATGGTCAGGCGCAGGCCGACTCCATTGCCCAGAGGTTGCACGGTTTGTACGGAACCCTTACCGAAGGTTGTTTCGCCGACAAGGATGGCTCGATTGAGGTCTTTCAGCGCACCGGCGACGATCTCCGCGCCGCTGGCGCTGTAGCCGTTGATCAAAAGGGCGATGGGATAGGCGGGGTGTTGCCGCTGGGCTTGGGCGCGATAATCGCGGGTTTCACTCGCCACGCGACCCTTGGTGGAGACGATGACGGTGTCCGGCGGCACGAATTTACCTGCGACATCGACCGCCGCATCGAGCAGGCCGCCGGGATTGTTTCGTAGATCGATAACCAGCGCCTGCATGCCGGATTGTTCGAGCCCTTCCAGCGCGTGATCGAGTTCATCCGAGGTGTTTTCGCCAAATTGCTCAATGCGGACATAGCCGATCTTGTCCTGACCTGCGAGGGTCGCGGGCAGGAGATGGGCGTCTTTCACGGAGGCGACGCGGATGGTTTCGCGCGTCAGTTCCACATCGAAAACATTGCCCCCGCCCGGAGCGCCGGGAATGGCACGCAAGAGCGTCAGTTGGGCCTTTTCGCCCGTGGCACCGCGCAGCGCCTTGTCCGCCGCGGCGAGGGTCATCTTGGCGGTGCTATGACCATTGATCTTGAGAATGCGATCTCCCGGCATCAACCCGGCGCGGCCGCCGGGGGAATCCTCGATCGGAGAAATAATGATCAACGCGCCATCCTTCACGCCGATGACAATGCCGAGTCCGCTGAACTCGCCCTTGGTATCGCGCTGGATGTCCTGAAAGGCTTCCTCGTCGAGGAACTGGCTGTGGGGATCGAGTGATGCGAGCATTCCTTTCAGCGCGGCATAAGTCAGCTCCTTGTAGCCGGTCTTGCTCTCATCCACGTAGTTTTGCTTCACCAACTGCATCACTCGCGCGTAGAGCAAGGTATACTGGTAGCTCTCATCCTGCGGGATGGTGGAAGTCGTAACGCTGGAAGCCGAGCGCCCACTCTGCCAGCCGAGCACGCCGGTCAGCAGCATGAAAGCCGTCATCGGGATGATGAGACGCGCGCGGGGCATGGTGCTCTTAGATTAACTCTTTTTGTCTTATTTACGAGGGTAAACGTGACTGAGCGTGGACGCGGGAATTCTACATGAAACTCAATTTCTAAATCCGTCATCCTGAGCTTGTCGAAGGATCAGCTCCCAGTGATATGAAAATTATCTGTTGAGATCGACTGTCAATGAAGGCTGATCCTTCGACAAGCTCAGGATGACGGATTATTAAAGAGAGATCTTTGGGAATGTCCTTGAGATTGATTCTGAGTCGTATAGAGCTAGTCTTTAAAGATATATCCATTGACGCATCCAGATGCGTTGATATGTTGTCTTTACGTCGTTTTCCTTTTAATCTTAGCCTCTTACCTACCCCATGCATCCTCTTGAAGTCCTCCTCCAGAAGCGCATCGTTATCATCGACGGGGCGATGGGCACCACTTTGCAGCAGTCCAACCTGATGGAGGCCGATTTCCGGGGCGAGCGCTTCAAGGATCACCACAAGGACCTCAAGGGCAACGGCGATATCCTAAGCATCACCAAGCCGGAGGTGATCGCTTCCATCCACCGCCGTTTCTTCGAGGCCGGAGCCGATATCATTGAGACTAACACGTTCAGCGGCCAGGTCATTTCCCAATCCGACTACGATCTCGAAGCACTGGTCGACGAGATCAACATCGAGAGCGCCCGGCTGGCCTGCCGCGTTCGCGATGAATTTGTCGCGAAAAATCCAGGACGCGAATGCTTTGTCGCCGGAGCCATGGGACCGACGACGCGGTCGGCCTCCATCTCGCGGGATGCGAACGATCCCGGCGCGCGCGGCGTCACTTACGTGCAGCTTGTTGCCGCCTATAAGCAACAGGCGCTCGGCCTGATCAAGGGCGGGGTTGATACGTTGCTGGTCGAAACGATCTTCGATACGCTCAACGCCAAGGCGGCCATCTTTGCCATCGAGGAAGCATTTGAGGAAATCGGACGGCGCCTGCCGATCCAG
>CAIPBM010000122.1 GCA_903863295.1 uncultured Verrucomicrobiota bacterium
GTTCGATATCCAGCGGCGCGTTCGTCGTCGCCCTCTGATCGGCCACCGAGGCAGCGGCCAGCCGCAACCACTCAGGCTGATTGAAGCTGGGTGTGATGATGGAAAAGGAAGGCATGTCCAGCGTGGAACTTCAAAATAGAACCCGATCTTAGGAGGACAAGCACCGATTCCTGTCGTTACGCGCGGGCTTTCCGATAAAGTTCATTGAGTAGACGCATTAAGGCGTATAATTTCTCCGCCGGGCTGAATAAAATGGATTCCGAACAAGAACAAAGAGCGGACACACCGGCCAAGGCGGGATGGATCGCGTTCGTCGCGGCAGCGCTCTTGTGGCTGGCCCCAACTTCCCAGTCGTTGTGGATTGATGAAGGCTCGATGGGCCTGCTCAGTCGCGAATCGACCGTTTCCGGGCTCCGAACCGCCTTGGGTCAGATTGCGGGATCGGAGGCGCTCATGCCATTAACGGCGCTCTACTTCTGGACGGTTGAGAAGTTTGTGGGTGATGGAGAATGGGCGTTGCGCTGCGGTAACCTGCCTTGGCTCTGGCTCGGAATCATTTGTCTGGCCCTGATCGGCCGGCGCATCGGATGGCCCTGGTTACCTCTTCTCTTCGCCGTTCATCCGGTGGTCTGGTTTTACGCGGATGAGATTCGTCCCTACGCGATCCAGCTCGGGGCCGGGTGCTGGTTGGCGCTCGGTTTCGTTCAGGTCGTCCAGTCAGAAGGCAAGAGCGTGACGGGATTATGGAATCTCGGCCTCGCTGCCGCCGTGGTGAGCACGGCAAGTTTTCTGGGGGTCTTCGTCGTCGCTGCGGCCGGCGTGGTTTTGATCCTGAAAGCCGTCGTCGCTCATTGGGTGCCCACGCGGCGTCAACTCGGCGTGATCGGTTTTCTCGGTGCCGTCAACCTGGCTTTTTTGATCATCATGCTTTCCCGGTTAATGGGGGGAGCAGGGGGAAGTAAATCGTGGACCGTTGGAATCTCCAACCTCGGCTTTGCCTTGTATGAATTGCTGGGCCTCAGCGGGCTTGGACCGGGCCGGGAAGCGCTGCGGGCGACGGCGGTGACCGGAGGCTTAAGCGGTACTGTTCACTTACTTCTCCCTTATTTCGGGGTACAGTCCGCGCTTCTCCTGCTTTACGGCGCCCTTTTCTGCACGGCGATCTATTTGACGCGAAAGGGGCGCGACAGTTCCGTTTTCCAACTCGCAATCCTCAGCGGCTGGGTGGCCGTTCTCTCCGTGGTCGGGTTGTTCATCGCCTCACTGGTGATGAAATTCCCATTCTGGGGAAGACATCTGGCCCCGATGTTGCCCTTCCTGCTCGTTGCGGTAGGAGCGGCGGCGAGTTTGCTTTCCACGGCGGGCTCAAGCCGTCGCTCCGGACTTCTGCTGTTTCCGCTTTTTGCGCTTCTGCTTTTTTCGTCCTTGGAAATTCGTTTCAACCCCCAACAGGGCAAGGATGACTACCGCAGCGCCACGGCGTTGGCCCTCGCGGAAGTGGCTCAAGGCAAGCGCGTCTGCTGGATCGCCTCCCGCCAACCCGGCCAATTTTATCATCTCACGTTTTCCACAACCTGGCCTCCCGCCCCCGGCACAGCCAGCATTGCCATCCCCGTTCCTGGAGTTGACCCGGCCCCCGATCTCCTTTTTGTTTCCAAGCTGGATCTTTTTGATCGCGGAGGACGTGGCCGTGCCTTGATTCGCTCCTATCCGGTGCCTCCGAAGGAGGTGGGCTTGAGTTTTCTCGTTTACGGTTACCCAGCGCCATCGGGTGCCTCGCCCCAATAACCCGTCAGATTTCACGACTTCTCATTGCGTGACTTTCTGCCCATGATTTCCCCGCATCGACTCTCATGAAAGTTCTCTTTGATCACCCCTGGCCTTTTTCCCTGGCGCATGGAGGCTTTCAAGTCCAGATCGAGCAAAGCAAGGCGGGCCTGGAGCGGCGGGGAATTGAAGTGGAGTATCTCCGGTGGTGGGATGACCGGCAGTCGGGCGACCTGATTCATTACTTTGGCCCTCCATCGCCCAACTATCTGGCCATGGCCAAAACCAAGGGACTACCGGTGGCGGTCACCCATCTCTTTACGGCGACCTGTAACCGATCACTTTCGCAACTCAAGGTGCAGGGACTTGTCACCCGCACTCTCCTCAGACTTCCGGGTTGGGGCATGATCAAGAATCAGCTCAATTGGCAGGGCTTTCAGCGGGCGGATCGGTTGATTGTCGGGTTGCGTGCGGAGCGTCAGGTGCTTGAAATCGTTTTCGGAATTTCGCCGGAGAAAGTCAGTCTGGTTCCGCTCGGATTGCATGATGATTTTCTCAAGGCCGGGGCCGGTTCCCGGTCCGAGCCTTATCTGGTGACTACGGGCACCATCACGGAGCGGAAGCGTTCCGTGGAACTGGCCCGCATGGCGATTGAAGCCCGCGTCCCAATCCTTTTCATTGGCAAGCCCTACAGTCTCAACGATCCGTACTGGAAACAATTCTCGGCCCTGATCGACGGGCGGTTTGTCCTGCACCGGGATCATGTCGCGGGGCGGGAGGAGATGATCTCACTTTTGCAGGCGGCGCGGGGTTTTGTCATTTTCAGTCTCTATGAAAATTGGTGCCTCTCCGCGCATGAGGCGGCGGCCTGCGGTCTCCCAGTACTCTTGCCGGACCAACCCTGGTCGCGGGAATGCTTTGGCACGGCAGCCAGTTATCTCGATGCTCGCGGTGGAAGTGATAATCCCGCGCGCCTGAGCGCTTTTTACCAGGCTTGCCCGCAGTTGCCCGCGCCGGGCATTAAACTTTACTCGTGGGATGAAGTCGCCGGACAGCTTGAGGCTGCTTATCAATTGTTGATTAAAAGGTAGCCATCGAAGGGTACGAGGCCAAACCGTGAGGTTACTTCTTCAAGTTTGTCATCCTGAGCTTGTCGAAGGATCAGCCCCAGGTGATTTGAAGTTCAGATGACGACTGTGAATTTCAACCGAAGCTGATCCTTCGACAGGCTCAGGATGACGGCTGTTGGACGCGTTATTTGGAACGATTGGCCACGACGTGGCTCACGATATTCGTGACCAGGACGATCAGGATCAGCACGAAGGATGCGGTCCACGCCATGTTGACCAGGTTGTCATACGGCACGCTGGAGAAATTATAGATGAGGACAGCCATGCTCGCCGTCGGCTCGCGCAGGCTGCCAATCCAGTAACTGGTGAAGAGTGCGGTGAAAATAATCGGTGCCGTTTCCCCGGCAGCGCGGGCAACGGCCAGCATGACGCCGGTGATGATGGTCGAGGCCGCGGCGGGAAGCGTGATATGGAGCACGGTCTGCGTCCGGTTCGCGCCGAGGGCCAGCGATGCTTCGCGCAGAAAACGGGGAACGCGGAGCAAAGCTTCTTCCGTGGCCAGGATGATGATCGGCAGCATGAGGATTCCCAGCGCGAGCCCACCCGCCAGGACGGAAAAGGAATGGGTCGTGGCGACGAGGACGCCGAAGATAAAGACACCCGCGAGGATGGAGGGAAGACCGCTGAGGATTTTCGCGCAAAAACGGATGATCCGGGCGCTCTTGGAGCCAAGCGAATATTCAGTCAGGAAGATCGCCGTCAGGACGCCGATGGGGACGCTGACCAGGGCGCCGATGGAGACAAGCAAAAGCGTGCCGACGAGCGCGTTGCCGAATCCGCCGCCATCCATGCCTGCGGCCGGGGGCAACTGCCAGAGCATCGACCAGCGAAAATTTCCCGCGCCCTTGCTGATGACCATGTAGATCACGGAGACGAGGGGAACCAGGGCCGCGAGCGTCATCAGGGCAACCAGCCCATCCATGCCCCGGCTGAAAATAGAGCGCCAACGCAGTTTGCGCGAAAGATCCATGGCGCGCGGAGCCGCCGTCGGGTGAATCTTGGTGGCAGCATTCATGAGGTTAGAGATGACGGGTGGAGGCCCCGGTGCGATCAAGGATCACCTCGGCCACGGCATTGATGCCCAGGGTCAGGGCCATCAGGATAAAGGAGAGATACATCAGCGCAGCCACTTCCAGTCCGGTCGCTTCGCCAAAGCTGTTGGCCAGCAGGGACGCGATGGTATTGGCCGGGGCAAAGATCGAGGGACTGATCTGGGTGTTGTTCCCAATCAACATGGCCAGCGCCATGGTTTCTCCCATCGCACGGCCCAAGGCCAGGACTGCGGCGCCAATGATACCGCTGGCCGCAATCGGGAGAGAAATCTGCAGGATCACATCCCACCGCGTCGCCCCCAGCGCCGCGGCGCCTTCCTTCAGGTTCATCGGGGTGGTCTTGAGGGAGGAACTGGAAAGGGCGGCAATCGTGGGCAAAATCATGATCGCCAGGACGAACGCCGCCGGTAGAAAGCCGGGGCCGGAGGAGTGGGTCGAGAATAGAGGAATCCAGCCAAAATGTGCGTTCAGCCAGTTGCCGAGCGGCGTGGTGATGGGAATCACCACATAGATGCCCCAGAGGCCATAAATGACACTCGGAATGGCGGCGAGAAGCTCAACCAGAAATTTACAGAAGCTGCGGAGCTTGAGGGGTAGATAATCCTCCGTCAGGAAAATGGCGATCGCCACCCCGAGCGGCGTCGCAATGAGCAGGGCCAGGCCGGCGCTGACCAAGGTGCCGTAAATGAGCGGGAGCGCCCCGTATTGGTCGCTCGTCGGATCCCACTGCGTCCCGATGATGAAACCGAAACCAAACTGGCGCATCGCCGGAAGCGCGGCATAGCCGACTTCCAGCGCGATCCAGAGCAGCAACGCGACCGTCCCCCAACTGGCCAGGAAGGTGGACTTGGAAAAAAACGAATCGAACAGCTTGGAGCGCTGGGCACGTTTGTTTCCAACCCACGGTGTCCCCGGGGTGGGGAGGGGAGCGGTCGCGGTCTGCACGTTACGAATTATTTGATCTGATTGGCGGCATCCTGGACCTTGGCCACGACGTTCGCGGGCAGGGGCAGATAACCGAGATCAGGCGCCAGCTTCTGGCCGTCCGTCAAGCACCACGCGGCCAGGCCTTTGATGGCATCCGCCACGCCGGGCTTGGTGTACTGGGTGTGGCAGAGCCACCAGGTGAAGGTCACGATCGGGTAGGAACCATCACCGGCAGGATCGGTCACAAATGCGCGGAGATTGGCGGGGAGTTCCACCAGGCTGAGGGCCGTTGAGCCCGACTCAGGAGTCGGGGCGACAAACTTGCCAGCCTGATTTTGCAGCGTCGCCATGGGCAGCTTGATCTGCTGGGCGTAGCCATATTCAACATAGCCGATCGTTCCGGGAGTCTGCTTGATCAGCGCGGCAACGCCTTCGTTGCCCTTGCCGCCAACACCGGCGGGCCACTTGACCGTCTTGCCGCTGCCCACCTTCGCCTTGAAATCAGGGCTGATGGCCGCGAGATGGTTCGTGAAGTTATAAGTCGTGCCGCTACCGTCCGCGCGATAGGCGACGGTGATCGCCAGGTCGGGGAGGGTGACGCCAGGGTTCGCCGCGACAATCTTCGGATCATTCCACTTGGTGATCTGGCCAAGGAAAATCGCGGGATAGACATCGCGGGGCAGTTGAATCGAGGCCGTGACGCCAGGGAGATTGTAGGAGAGAACGATGCTGCCCGCTGTCATGGGGAGCAAGGTCACGCCGCCATCTTTCACCGCCGCGATTTCCGCGTCGGACATCGCTGCATCGCTGGCGCCGAAATCGGTCAGGCCGCCCGTGAAGGACTTGATGCCCTGGCCGCTGCCGACGGATTGATAGTTGATCCGGACTTCGGGATGAAGCTTGTTATATTCGGCGAACCAACGGCCATAGAGCGGCGCAGGGAAGGTTGCACCCGAGGCGTTGAGGGTGATCGTGTCCGCCGAAGCGAGAGTTGCGGTACAGAGAACCGCAGCAAGGGAGGCAAGCAGTACTTTAGTGAGAGGACGTAGTGATGGACGCATATCTCCTATCGTTATGCAGCAGAGGGACGATAAGCAAGCGCGGGCCATCCTGTAACTGAAAAGTAACATTTTGGGCGTATTTCATATCGACCAATCGGTTTTGCCTAAGAAAACTAGTCTACTTGTTCTCAAGTTGCTCTTGATAAATAACTTGCATATGCCATTTCATTGCGTATTCAACGAAGATTTCGCGGAAGCAGAAAACTCGCCCGAGTGAAACGACGAAACGAGACGCCGTTATTGGACCGTGCCCTCCTTCTAAAACATGCTCTGAGCTATCCAATGAAAAAAAACTGCTCAAGAGCCTCCCGGCACGCTAGCCTCAGCCTCCATGTCTGATGTCCTCACGCCGATGATGCAGCAGTATCACCGGCTCAAGCGCGAAGTCCCTTCCGATGCCTTTCTCCTCTTCCGGCTCGGCGACTTCTACGAGATGTTCTTTGGCGATGCCGAGGAAGGTTCCCGCCTGCTCGATCTCACCCTGACCCAGCGCCAGGGCACGCCGATGTGCGGCATGCCTTACCATGCGGCGGAGGGCTACATCGCGCAGCTCCTGAAGGCGGGGCGACGCGTCGCCATCTGCGACCAGATGGAAGCGCCCAAACCGGGGCAGGTTGTCCGGCGCGAGATCACCCAAATCCTGACTCCGGGCAGTATTCTCGATGCCGGGCAACTTGAGCCGAAGCAAAACAACTTCCTCGCTGCAGTGGTGCCGGTCACCATCGGTCCGGCGGAAGGCAGCTTCGGCGTCGCGGCGCTGGACCTGACCACGGGTGAATTCTTCGCCGGCGATTTCCCCTCAGCCGAAGCCTTGCGCGATGCCCTGGGCCGGATCGCCCCCGCGGAGGTGGTCGTGGCGCAGGGTCATCGGATCGATCTCGAGACCTCCGCGCTCTCCAACGGCGGACGGCTCGGTTATCTGCTGGTGGAGCACGATGCCTGGAGCTTCGCGCCCGAGGCGGCGGAGCATACGCTCAAGGATCATTTCAAGACGGCCTCGCTCGACGGCTTTGGACTGGGCTCAACCCATGTGGCCAGTTCCACGGGAGCCCTGAGCGCGGCGGGCGGACTGCTCCATTATCTCGGCCATGAGCTGCGGCGCTCGCTCGGCCATGTCCACACGCTTCGACTTTGGCAGCGGGACGATGTCCTCATCCTGGATGCCGCCACGCGACGCAATCTGGAACTCATCGATCCGCTGCGCCCCGGCGCGGGCCAGACGACGTTGCTCGCGGCGGTCGACCGGACCGTCACGGCGGGCGGCGGACGATTGTTACGGCAATGGCTCCTCGCGCCCTTGCGGGATCTTCCCGGGATTGAGCGCCGCCAAAGCGTCGTCGCTTGGGCGCGCAAGAACCAGCCGGAACGGAGCGCCCTGCAGGATCGGCTCCGCCAGGTGCGCGATGTCGAGCGGCTCGTCGCCCGGCTCGTCCAGGGCAGCGGCAATGCCCGCGACCTCATTGCCCTGCGCGTCTCGCTGGAGCAACTGCCCGCCCTGCGCGACTCGCTGGCGCAGCACACGGTTCCAGCCTTGCGCGGCCTCGGCGAAAAAATCACGCCTCTACCGGAGCTGTCTGAACTCTACGCGCGGGCCTTGGCGGACGATCCGCCGATTGTCCTCAAGGAAGGCGGCCTGATTCGCGCGGGCTACAATGCTTCGCTGGATGAACTTCGCGCCGCTTCCGTCGAAGGCCAGGAATGGCTCGCCGATCTCCAGCGCCGCGAGCAGGAGCGCACCGGCATCCGCTCGCTCAAGGTTCGCTACAACCAGGTCTTCGGCTACTACATCGAAATCACGACGGCCAATCTCGGCGCCGTGCCTGCTGACTATACCCGGAAGCAAACTCTGGCCAACGCCGAGCGTTTCGTCACGCCGGAGTTGAAGGAGATGGAGGCGAAAATCCTCGGCGCCCAGGAACGTTCGCGGCAGCTTGAGTACGAGCTGTTTCTCGACTTGCGCTCCGCAGCCGTTCCCCATTTGCGCGCGATTCAGGATACGGCGCGGGCCTTGCATGAAGTCGATGTCCTGCTCGCCTGGGGTGCCCTCGCGCAGGAGCGCGACTACGTGCAGCCGGAGATGAATGAAAGCGGTCTGCTGCTGCTGGAGGAAGCACGGCATCCGGTGCTCGAGCAGCTTCCCGCCAGCGAGAAATTTGTCCCGAACGATGTGCGGCTGGAAATCGATTCGGAGCGGCTCGTCATTCTCACCGGGCCGAACATGGCGGGCAAGAGCACCTACATCCGGCAAGTCGCGGTGCTGGCCCTGCTGGCCCATTGCGGCTGCTTCGTCCCGGCCAAGCGCGCGGTGGTGGGGCTGCTTGACCGCATCTTCACCCGTGTCGGCGCGAGCGACGATCTCGGTCGCGGCCAGAGTACCTTCATGGTCGAGATGAACGAGACCGCCAATATTCTCAACCACGCGACCAATCGCAGTCTCGTCATCCTTGACGAAATTGGTCGCGGCACCAGCACCTTCGACGGCCTCAGCATCGCCTGGTCGGTGGCCGAATATCTCAACACCACGCTCCGCGCCCGCACGCTTTTCGCCACCCACTATCACGAGTTGACCGAACTGGCGCGCCTGCTGCCTGCGACGAAAAATTACAACGTCGCCGTGCGCGAATGGGGCGACCACATCGTCTTCCTGCGCAAGATCGTCCCCGGTGGCACCGACAAAAGCTACGGCATCCAGGTCGCGCGACTCGCCGGTCTCCCCGCGCCGGTCCTTAAACGCGCCAAGGAAATCCTGCGCCAACTGGAGGAAGAGCAGATCGATGACAAAGGCCTGCCCCGCCTCGCCAAGGCCAAGCAAAAGAAAGAGCAGGCGCGGGATGTTCTCCGGGAACTCGATCTTTTTGGTCGGGGAGGGGCCTTGGAAAGTCAGCCTCCGGCTTGAGGCGTTTGGGGCATCGTTGCTAGAAACTCGATGCGAAATAATCAGGTACGGATGAATCCCTTTCTATCCCGATACAAGGAAGGTTGAAATCGATTCGCCGCCCCGATCCATAATCAACCTGCAGGCAAACGGGGCCGTGCATGTTTGAGGGGATTCTGACTTCCCAATAAAACGGAGTAACCCCTTTGGGTGTCATGGCGGTTTTGGGCATGGGAACATACCACGTGAAATTCTTTTCGATGTTCGGGCCGTCGGCAGATTCGCGAAGCGTTGCTTTCATCCAATACTTGTCTGGCGGAAAACCATTCGACCAATGACAAAGAACCCTTAGGAATCTTTTATCTGCGAACCGAACCGTCCAGACATCATCGATACTCATGGACGCTCCATCCCCAAAGGACTTCGTTTGACCTACCTGTAAATGTCGATAAGCCGAAAGATGTGGAAGGTGATAGATTGCAATTCCAACGATGAGACAAAAGGCAATTGCGGACGCCACTTGAGAAGGGCTCATAAATTTTTTCGCAAAACCTGAATTGGACATAAAGCTGTATTACTGCACCAAGTAGCTTGAGTCAGGCAAAACGTTTCTTATCTCAATGTCCATTTGGTCGAGACACCCTCCGTGCTCTCCGTGCCTCCGTGTGAACCTTCCCCGTTAATTCCGTAAAAAACTCAGTCGCAGCCATTTTCCTACTTGCTCTTTTTACACTTTTCGCGTTAATTGGCATTCATGAAACGAATCCTCGCCCTGTCGCTTCTTGTGGCCATGGCAACCTTGACCGTCCGTGCGGATATCTCCATGCCGGTGCGTGACAACTTTTACGACAAGCTCGGGCGCGGTATCGCCGACCTCGTTTTCTCTCCTTCTGAATTGCTCGACTCCCAATACGCGATGATCGACACCGAAGGCAACACCACCGCCTTCTGCAAAGGTTTCCTCGTTCAGGGCACCTCCCGCATGGTCATGGACATGGGCATGGGCATCTTTGAAATCGTCACCTCGCCTTTCCCCACGCAGACCGGCGATTCCTATCGCAGCCAGAAGCTGGCCCCCTACAATTCGATGGTCGTCAACGATTACCCTCCCGCCGACCTGACGGACTGGTATTGAGTTAGAAACGGACGAACGATCTTCATGGTCGACGAGTAATTCCTTTACGCTCGGCCAAAAGTTGGTACATTCCACTTTCCCCTCGGGAAAACGCCTTCGGGCGAAGTTTCAGTAAAAGGGCCCTTAGCTCAGCGGATTAGAGCGCCTGACTACGGATCAGGAGGCCATAGGTTCGAATCCTATAGGGCCCACTCCTCCCAGGAATATCAATTCTCGATATTCTTCCTGGCATCCAGGAAAAATGCCGGATATTGAAAAGCAACCATCCACAGCATTTTCATAAGTTCTAGAGACGGATGGATCAATATCCTGAAAGGATAACATCCTATAGCCCAGGGTTGGCGCACACCGCCTACCCTGGGTCAGCCTTCCCCGCAGACTACCCTGTAGGGGTAGAATCGCCTCTTCAAGTGCGTTCGCCTCAACACACAAATAATGAAAATACTCTAGATAATACCGAGCAGACGGAGCACCAGCAGCAGCACCAGGACGGTGACAATGCCGCCACCGCCGTAGCCATAGCCGCCGTAATAATATCCGCCACCGCCGAAGAGAAGTGCCAGCACAATAATAAGGACAATCAGGTTCATACCTCTCTCCTTGCAGGGCATGTACCAAGACTTGGCCAAGCCATAAGCTACTTATAGAGAACAGTATAGTTCCGCGTGGACTTCACGGGACTTCGGAATCAGGCGGTGATTTGCACGATTCGAAGCGGCGCAGGCGCACTTTGCGGATCAAATGCCGGGGACTCTCAATCGTCCTTGGCCCGCTGGCGGGGGAGACCGGCGGCCTTGAATTCCTTGCTCCGGGATTCGAGGTACTTGGGCGGAACCGCAATTCCAATATCCCGCAAGGTCAACGACATCGCATCTTCAATTTGCAGCTCGGGCGTCGTGTTGTTGGGCTTGATCGCATTCCGCTTGTTGATGGCATCGACTTCCTTCAGGTGCGCGGAAAACTGCTGGACGCCGCCATCCTTGCCCGGCTGGCTGAAATAGGCGATGACCTTGTCCGCTTGCGCCGCCTGTCCTTTGGACTGGAGCATTTGCGCCGAGGCCTCGACCAGAAAGGCGACAAAGCCCGATTCATCATCATCATTGAGATGCTTGAAATCAGTGACCGTCATGGCCCGGGCGGCGCCCGTCAAGAGCAGGCCAAGGGCAATCCAAGCGGCAACCGACTTTGCATGGAGGTGCATCTGGAAAATTTATCAGCGAGATGCTTGCTTGGAAAGCGCATCCGAAGCGGCGATCAAACTGCCGAGCGAATCAACCCTGACTCTGCACCAACACCGCCGTGCCGTAGCAAAGCACCTCGGTGATGCCGGGCATCAACTCTGTCGCGTCATAGCGGACGCCGATGATGCCGTTGGCCCCAAGCGCCGTGGCATGTTCCGCCATTTGATTGTAGGCGTCGAGGCGGGCCTGCTCGCAGAGGTGCGAGTAAATGCTGATGTTGCCGCCAAAAAGCGACTGGATCGACGCGCCAAAATTTCCGACCACCGAGCGGGAGCGAACCACGATGCCGCGCACCAATCCCAACGTCCCGGCGATCTTGTAGCCGGGGAGATCGAAGGCCGTGGTGATGAAACGGTGGTCCATGAGGTTTAGCCGTTGCGGCGACGGCGTTTGACGTTGATCTGCACCAGCGAGCGGGCCAGGGAAGCCTGGGTCGCTTCGAGTTCCTCGCCTTCGAGGGTGTTCGACTTCAGCAAGTCCTCCGCGCGCTTGACCGCTTCTTCGGCGGCCTTTTCGTCGATATCCTTTTCCGCCACCGCGCCGTCGGTCAGGACGCCAACGCTGGTTCCGGTGATTTCTGCAAAGCCCTCACCAATAGCCACGATCTCCGTCTTGCCCTTTTGGGTGATCTGTAATTCTCCGGGAATCAGTTCCGTCACCAGCGCCATATGCTGGGGCAGGATGCCCATGAGGCCATCCGCACCCGGAAGCACGACGGTATCCACGTCACCGGAAAAGGTGACGCCGGTCGGAGTGAGAATTTCGAGCTTGAGCGTGGCCATGAGGTTTCGGGTTTACGACTTGATCGTGTCGATGTTGCCCTTCATGTAGAAATCGCTCTCGCCCACATCATCGTGCTTGCCGTCGAGGATTTCCTTGAAGCCTTTGACCGTGTCCTTGATCGAGACGTAGACGCCGGGAGTGCCGGTGAAGACCTGCGCCACGGTGAAGGGCTGGCTGAGGAAGCGCTGGATTTTACGCGCACGATAAACGAGCGTCTTGTCGTCCGGGGAAAGTTCGTCCATGCCCAGGATGTTGATGATGTCCTGCAGATCCTTGTAGCGCTGCAGAACTTTCTGCACGCCGCGGGCGACCTGGTAGTGCTCTTCACCGACGATGTCGGGAGTCAGCGCCTTGGAGGTCGAGGCGAGGGGATCGACGGCGGGATAAATGCCGAGTTCCGCGATGGAGCGTTCCAGCACGATGGTCGAATCCAGGTGGGCGAAGGTGTTCGCCGGGGCCGGATCGGTCAAATCGTCCGCCGGGACGTAAACCGCCTGGAAGGACGTGATCGAACCGTTTTTGGTCGAGGTGATCCGTTCCTGGAGATCGCCCATTTCCGCGGCGAGAGTCGGCTGGTAACCGACGGCGCTCGGCGTACGGCCAAGCAACGCGGACACTTCCGAGCCCGCCTGGGAGAAGCGGAAAATGTTGTCGATGAAGAGGAGCACGTCCTGGTTCTTTTCATCGCGGAAATATTCGGCCATGGCCAGACCGCTCAAGGCGACACGCATACGGGCACCTGGGGGTTCGTTCATCTGGCCGTAAACCAGCGCGACCTTCGACTTGGACAAGTCCTTCTGGTCGATAACGCCGGAATCAGACATTTCATGATAAAGATCGTTACCTTCACGGGTACGTTCGCCGACACCCGCAAACACCGAGTAGCCGCCGTGGCCCTTGGCGATGTTGTTGATCAACTCCATGATGACGACCGTCTTGCCGACGCCCGCACCACCGAACGCGCCGACTTTGCCGCCCTTGGTGAAAGGACAGATCAAATCGATGACCTTAATGCCGGTTTCGAGCACTTCCGAACGGGTGTCCTGGTCGAGCAAGGTCGGGGCCGGACGATGGATTTGATAGCGCTTGGTGTGAGGCACCGGACCACGCTCGTCGGTCGGTTCGCCCAGGACGTTGAAGATGCGGCCGAGGACGCCTTCGCCCACGGGAACGGAAATGCCCGCGCCGGTGTCTGTGACCTTGAAGCCACGCTTGAGACCTTCCGCGCTCGACATCGCGATCGCGCGAACCCAGCCTTCACCGAGGTGCTGCTGCACTTCGAGCGTCAGGTGATGCTCCTTGCCTTCCAGGGTGAAATCGACGGTCAGCGCATTATAAAGCTTGGGCAGGTGACCATCGGAAAATTCGACGTCGACGACCGGTCCGATGACCTGGACGATTTTACCGACGTTGGCTGAGGTAGTGGCCGCAGGGGCGGAAGGAGTGGCAGTGGCGGACATAGGGAGTTCTGGATGGTTGATTAACTGAGTTTTAGACAAAAGAAAATAGAGGTTGAGAGTTCAGGTTAAGTTACTGGGCCATCATCGCGGCGGCCGAGGAGATCTCGAGGATTTCGTTGGTGATGCTGGCCTGACGCGCCTTGTTGTACTCGAGGGTGAGGTCCTTCACGAGCTGCTTGGCGTTGTCGGTCGCGCTCTTCATCGCGACCATGCGGGCGCTGTGCTCGGAGGCGCGGGCTTCAAGAACCTTTTCGTAGAGCTCGAGGTGGACGTAATGGGGAAGGAGCTTCCCGAGCAGGAGATCGGCGTCGGGTTCAAAGTTGTAGGTGACCGCAGGAATCGCACCCGGCTTGGTGTCAAGGTGCTCGGCCCGCTGGGCTTCACCCAGCGCCTTGGCCACTTCCAGGACTTCCGCGCCGATGGGAACCAGCGGGTAGCGAACCGGAATCTGCGAAAGGGTGTTGACGAAACGGTTGTAGTAAATCTCCACCGTATCAAACGCATTTTCCTCGAATTGCTTGATCAGGAATTTGCTGACCACCTTGCTCTCCACAAAGGTCGGGCTGTCGCTGAGTTCGAAATCGGCGAGCAGATTCTTTTTCATCCGGGCGATGGCCTGGCGTCCCTTGCGACCCACGGTGATGTAGACATTGTTGGGAGAATCATTTTTGAGGACGTCACGCAACAAATTGGTGTTAAGCGGACCGCAGAGACCTTTGTCCGAGGTAATGAGCACCACAGCGTTCTTGCCGCTGGTCGTCCGCTTTTTCAGCAAAGGATGGCTGATTTCATCCTTGCCGATGTTCGCGAAAAGATGGGCGGCCAGATCGTCGAGACGGCTGGCGTACGGGCGCAGCGTGACCGCCGCCTGCTGGGCACGGCGCATTTTGGTGGCCGCCACCATCTGCATGGCTTTGGTAATTTGGGCCGTGTTTTTGACCGACTTGATACGTCGGCGGATGTCGCGAAGATTGGCCATGAATTAAAAGGTAAAAGTGAGAAGGAAAAAATTAAAAGGGGGAGTAGAAAGGAATCGTATTCTGTCGGTCATTTTTCCTTTTACCTTTCCCCTTTTTCCTTTCAGGCATAAGTCTCGGCAAACTGACCGACAACGGTTTTGAGTTCAGCCGTGATCGAGTCATCAAAGGCGTTCTTCTCGCGGAGCTTGGCCAGGATGGCGTCATGACGGGTGGTCAGGAAGTCGGAGAGCTTGGTCTGGAAGTCCTTCACCTTGTTGACCGGTACCTTGTCGAAGAAGTTATTCTGCACCGCCCAAAGAATGACGGCTTGGAGCTCAATCGGCACGGGCTGGTAGTTCTTCTGGTTGAAGACTTCGACCACGCGGGAACCGCGATCCAGCTTGGCGCGGGTCTTGGCATCGAGAT
The DNA here is from genome assembly GCA_903863295.1 of uncultured Verrucomicrobiota bacterium. Lineage (GTDB taxonomy): Bacteria > Verrucomicrobiota > Verrucomicrobiia > Methylacidiphilales > UBA1321 > JABDGH01. The sequence continues at coordinate 14,817 of CAIPBM010000122.1, forward strand.
CGGAACCGAACTGGGCGAAGGCGGCGAGTTCGCGGAACTGGGCCAAGTCACCCTTGATTTTGCCTGCGACCTGCTTCATCGCCTTGATCTGCGCCGCGCTACCCACGCGTGAGACGGAGAGACCGACCGAGATGGCCGGGCGAATGCCCTGATAGAAGAGATCGGTTTCGAGATAAATCTGACCATCGGTGATCGAGATGACGTTCGTCGGAATGTAGGCCGAGACGTCGCCCGCCTGCGTTTCGATGATCGGCAGCGCGGTGAGGGAACCGTTGCCATACTTCTCGCCCAGACGCGCGGAACGCTCGAGCAGGCGGGAGTGGAGATAGAACACGTCGCCGGGATACGCTTCGCGGCCCGAAGGACGCTTCAGGATCAGCGAAACCTGGCGGTAAGCCACGGCGTGCTTGGAAAGATCGTCGTAAATGATCAAGGCATCCATGCCGTTGTTCATGAACCATTCGCCCATCGCCGCACCGGAGAAGGGGGCGAGGTATTGGCTGGTGGCCGAGTCGGATGCGGTCGCGGAGACGATGATCGTGTTCGCCAATGAGCCCGTGGAATTGAGGGTCTCGACGACGCGGGCCACGTTGGCGTTCTTCTGGCCGATGGCGACGTAGATGCAATAGAGCGGGCGGAAACCGGGCTTGCCTTCGTTCTCGCGATTGATGCGGGCCTGGTTGATGATCGTGTCGATGGCAATCGTGGTCTTGCCGGTCGCGCGGTCGCCGATGATCAACTCACGCTGTCCGCGGCCAATGGGGATCATCGCGTCAATCGCGGTGATGCCGGTCTGGATCGGCTGCGTCACGGACTGGCGGGCGATGATGCCAGGCGCGAGCTTTTCCACGGGATAAAATTCCGTGCTCTTGATCTCGCCCTTGCCGTCAATCGGCTTGCCGAGCGAATCAACCACGCGACCGAGAAGGCCCTTGCCGACTGGAACCTGCAGCAGCTTGCCCGTGGTGCGGACTTCATCGCCTTCCTTGATGCCATCGAAGGCGCCGAGGATGATCGCACCCACTTCGGTCTCTTCCAGGTTGAGCGCGAGGCCGGTCACACCGTTGCTGAATTCAAGCATTTCGTTCAAGGCCGCACCGGAGAGACCTTCGATCTTGGCGACGCCGTCGGAGATTTCCCGGACGATGCCGATGTTGGATTGAGCGACGTCCGTTTTAAGGGAGACGATTTGGGCTTTGATTTCTTCGAGGAGGGTGCTCATGGATGTAACGGGGCTTTATTTTTGGATAACGATTAGGAAAAGGATTGTTTGAGGCGATCGAGTCGGTTGACGAGTGAGCCGTCCCAGATATTGCTGCCGCGGCGGATGCGAAGACCGCCGAGAAGGGCCGGGTTGACCTTGTAGGAAGTCTGGGCGGCGGGGCCAAAGCGTTGCTCAAGATTGGCAAAGACACTGGCACCTTCATCGGCCAGGGGCGCGGCGCTTTCCACCCGCACCGTCCGCTCTTCAATGGCCAACTCGACCAGTTTCAGGAGCCGCGTGATGATCGGGAGATAATTGCGGGGCTTCTCCGCAACGAGAAGATTCACGATCTCGCGCAGGCCTTTCTCGTCAAAGGAACCATCCGGGCGCAGACACGCGCGCAGGTACTTCTTGGCGCTCTGGCGGGCATGGCGATCAATTTTCATGGTGCGTGAGAAGAAGCAGTGGACTAGTTGTTGGAGGCGCTGAGCTGGCGCTGCGTCTCGGTGTTAAGGCGGGTTTGATCATCGGCGGTCAAGACACGTCCGGCGACCTTTTCCGTCGTCTGGATGACCAGGGCGGCCACCTGCTGCTTGAGCTCGGCCAGGAGACGGTCGCGGTCCAGAACCGCAGCTTCATGAGCCCGCTTGACGATTTCCTCCGCCTGGCGGGTTGCTTCCTGAATCTTTTGCTCACCGCGAATGGCGGCCGATTTCTCTGCTTCGGCGATCAAGGCATTGGCCTGTTCATTGGCCTTCTGGATGACCTTCAGGCGGGAGGCCTCGGCGTCCAGCAACTCCTTTTTGATCTTGTCCGCATTGGCCATCGATTCCTCGATGGTTTTGCGGCGCTGTTCCAGGATGGAACGGACCGGCTTCCAGGCAAAGCGCTGGAGCAGGAGAAACAGGACGGTGACGGCGACGCACTGGGCAAAGAATTGCGGCGCGGTAAAACCGGTGGACGTACCGATCTCCTGGAAGTTCTGGATGATGTTGGCCAGGGGCATTTGAAGATTAGACATGAGAGCAAGGGCCGCCCGGAGGATTTCCAGGCGACGTTCCGGTGATGATTAACCCTTCAAGACGAATGCGACGAGAATGAACGTTCCTTCGGAAACGGCGATGATGGCGAAAGAAACCGCGAGAATGATGCCGATCGCACCGGGGTTGCGGCCCACGGCCTGCGAAGCACCTGCTCCAACTGCGCCGATACCGATTGCTGCGCCACCGGCGGCGAGTCCTACTTCAATAGCTCCTGAGTTGATTGCGTCTGCCAAGATATTCATATTTTTGTTGTTGTTATTGTCTTCTGCTTTTTCGGCGCGCCGTTAATCGGCTGGCGCCAAAGTGTTTGGTTAATGAGCGCCCGTGGCATCCTTGTCACTGCCGTGGGCAGCTGAGTTGGTCAAGATGCCGGTAAAGACGGCGGTGAGAATGAAAAAGACAAACGCCTGGATGAAGGCGACGACGAATTCCCACATGTAGGCGGGAATCATGAAAAGGGTGGCCAGGAAATGGTTGGGAGCCGTCCGGTAGATGGTATCGAGGAACGATTCTCCACCGAAGATATTGCCGTAAAGGCGGAAGGTGAAGGCGATCGGGCGAACGATAATGATCGTAAAGACCTCCATCAAACCGACGAGGAAGAAGATCAGCACGAAGGTCAAATTGAGAATCGGGTTCGGAAACTTCACCTTGGAGCCGAAAATATCGACGAGCACGCCCTTCACGCCAATGGCCCGGAAACACCAGTAAAACCACATGACAAAGAAAACGGCGGCATATGCGGCGGTCAGATTATCATTGGCATTGGCCCCGCGCAGAAAAGGTTGTGTGACCTCAAAGTCCCAGAAACCGTCTCCTTTACCATAACCAATCGTGCCAAATCCGGGAACCAGGGCCAGGGCATTGCCGATAAAAATGAAAACGAGCAGACCGCCAAAGAACCAGAAGCCCCGTTCCATCGTTTCGCGGCCCATGATGCTTTCCAGGAAGTTGCTCATCAGCTCAACGATCCACTCCACGAAGTTCTGCATGCCACTCGGGATCAGCTTGGGCGCACGCATGGCCACTTGAACGACAATGATGACAATGAGCGAGGCAATGCCCGCAGCGACCATCGAATTGTTCACCGGGAAACCAAAAACCGAAAAGAGATCGACCGGGGCGTGGGGCAGGCCTTCTTCGACAGCAAAAACAGGTTGGGATAAAAGGCTCATATCACGACAAAAAAGTTGGGGCGTACATCATTGCGGGAAAGTTGGAATAGGCAAGGATAAGATTGCGTAGACTTTCACAAGGCATTCGGAGAAAAACTAATATGGAAGCAATGGGCAGCGATGCAGGCAACTGGGATTTAAGGGAATAGGAACGTAAAATCCAAGCCTAAGATGTTCAACTTGGAGAACAAGCCCAAAATTAGGGCATCCGCTGCAGCAGACCTTTGCGAAAGTCGTCCGGATTAAAAATCCGTCATCCTGA
>CAIPBM010000123.1 GCA_903863295.1 uncultured Verrucomicrobiota bacterium
CAGCTTGATGACTATCTGCACCTGCTCCTGCGCGTAATCGAGCGCCTTCTTGAATTCCTCTTCCGGCAACTCGAGCGCGGAACCCTCCAACATGATGATCTCGGATTCAGAACCGACGTAGACGAGGTCGAGGTCGCTCAGGTCCATCTGCTGATGGGTAGGCTGCGTGACGAACTGGCCGTTGATGCGGCCCACGCGGACGGCACCCACAGGGCCGCCGAAGGGGATGTCGGAAACCATCAGCGCGGCGGAGGCGCCGTTGATGCTGAGGATATCGGGATCGTTCTCGCCGTCAGCGGAGAGCAGCGTGGTGATAATCTGGGTGTCGTAGAGGTAGCCCTTGGGGAAGAGCGGACGCAGGGGGCGGTCCGTCATGCGACAGGTGAGGATTTCCTTCTCGGAAGGACGGCCTTCGCGCTTGAAGTAACCGCCGGGGATTTTGCCGACAGCGGCGGCGCGTTCGCGGTACTCAACGGTCAGCGGGAAGAAATCCTGGCCTTCCTTGATCTTGGTGGCCGAGACGGCGGTGACGATGACGAGGGTGTCGGCGTAACGGACGGTGACGGCTCCGTCGGCCAGTTTGGCCAGCTTGCCGGTTTCAATGACGATGGGGTGCGCGCCAAAGGGGGCGGACACCGTATGAATGGTGGACATGTGTTCTTTCGGTTGATGAGCGCAGGCAGGCGCCCAGCCGGAAAAGAAAACGCAGAGGACAATGAACTCTGCTGCGCAGGGCTGTAATTGAACGAATTACGCCGAGGAGACAGTAAAGTTGATTGTACTCTGAAGTTTTCCGGATAACCCTGTCCGCCAGGCGGAAGGGCCTTTCGCGGGACAGGGAAGACTACTTACGCAGATTTAGTTTCTGGATGACCTTATCGTAGCGGCTCGAATCGGACTTTTTCAGGTAATCCTGAAGCTTTTTCCGCTGGGCAACCATCATCAAAAGGCCGCGGCGTGAGCTGTGGTCCTTCTTGAACTTTTGCAAGTGCTTGGTGAGGTCGTTAATGCGTTGAGTCAGGAGCGCGATCTGGACATCGGCCGAGCCGGTATCCTTGTCGTGCAATTTGAACTCCTGAAGCGTGTCTGATTTCGTAGCTGCTGCCATAAGGTGAGGGTCGATTAAAGCAGAGTCACCAAAAGGAGCAAGGGAAATTTTTGAGAAATGGTTGAATTGATCACGGAGAGCTAAAGCGAGGGGAAGAAAGACTTGATAAACGTGAAGATTAGGACGATGAAAGTTATGTGCGACACATTTTTATGGGAGTTTTGTGGGTGGGACTTTTGTGTCAGATTGCTTATCCAGACGATTTAGTCTCCCTTCAAGGTACTACCTATCGTAATTTTTCTGTGGTTAAAGTTGAAAATGGGTTTCTTACCATCAGTTATGACGAGGGTACTGCTACCCTTAAAGCGGATATCTTACCTGAAGATATTCGTCAAAAATATGGGTTAGGTTCGAATGTTACTCAGCCACCTAAGCACTTGGATAAAATAGTGCTAAATGATGGAACCACTTATCTGAATGTCACGATTGGGAAGGTTCTTCCAGACAGTCTGACGATTTTATATGGGGACGGTGGAGCGAAAATTCCCTTTGAAAATCTTTCTGCCGCCATTTGTAAACTTTATGGGATTACCCTTGATCAAGCAGTGCAATATCGAGAGTCAATAAAGCAGGAACAGGAACTGGCAAATTCCAATAAATCACCTTTAACGAAGGATGAAATCCCCCCATCAGCAAATTCTGCGACTGATGTTTCGCCGACCTACAATTCAGGAAGCGATACAGTTTATGTTCACGGCTATTACCGAAAAGATGGCACCTATGTGAACGGATATACGCGACGAAAATAGAGCAGAGAAAATTCAAGACGAAAAGAGTAGAGGCAATACTTCCATAAGTACCCATGTGCACAATAACTCTCAAAAATATCCCCAAGGCACTGCATAGTAAGCTATTCAGACGAGCTGCCGCAAATAAACGTTCACTCAATCAGGAGACTATTGCCTGTCTGGAAGAATCCCTGCAAACGACCAAATGCCTACCAGCCCACCTCTTAGAAAATCGGTTCCAGAATATTCGCCAAACGATTCAAACACTCCCATTGACCGATGACTTTTTGAAATGGGCGGTGAACCACGGGCGCGAATAATTAGCGCTGTAAAGACACCTAAGACAAGACAGCCTAAATGGATAGGCTCCCTTGTCTTTCTAAGAAATCTCAGGCGACGGCCATCCTCCCCACCGTCGTCCCGTAAAGCGTGTTACCCAGATTATCAATAATCCGCACCTGCATCTCCTCCGCGCGGAGGGACGCCATGGCAAACCCGGAGCTGGCTTTGCGGAACTCGCTTTGCGGGATGGGGGCGACGGGACGGTTTTCCGAGCCACCGCCGGAGATAAAGAGATCAATGCCCTCGGCCTTGAGGTGTTCGAGGTCATGGTCATGGCCGGAGAAATAGACCTGCACCTTGTGCTTTTGCAGAACGGGCAGGAGCGTGGCGATGAGCTCAGGCTGATTGCCGTGGCCCGTGCCGGCGGAGTAGATCGGGTGATGCCCGATGACGATTTTCCACGGAGCCTTTGAGGCCGCGAGGGAACGTTCCAGCCACGCCATCTGCGCCGGGACATCCTGGGTCAGAACGTTACGCATCTTGGCCTCGTGTTGGTAGGAGTGAATCATCGGTGAGGTATCGAGGTAGAAAAAATCGGCGTGGGTTGTGGCGTCGATGCGGTGCGTCTGTTTGTAGTAGCGCGCAGGCATGACCCAGCGGGGATGGCTCTTGCCGTATTCGAGCTGAGCCTCGCAATTACCATGGTAATCATGGTTGCCGAGGATGCTGTACCAGGGGACTTGCAGGGAGTCGGCGGTGTAAACTCTTTCAAACGACTGCTGCCATTGCGGGTCATCGACCGAGATCACGCCATCCTCATAAAAGTTATCACCGACCGAGATGACGAACTTCGCCCGGGCTTTGTCGCAGGCGATTCCCATCTGCTGCGAGACCTGCGCCTGGTCAGGACGTCCCAGGCGGCCCCAGTCACCAACGATGGCAAAGTTAAGTGCCGGTGAGGAAGGCTCGTCCGCGAAAAGGGGTTCGCCCAGTAGCCGTGCCGCCACGGCGGTTTGCGAGGCTACGAAAAGGGTGCGGACGAAGTCGCGGCGGGTAAGGGGCATGGCGTTTGAGGGGTTGGTTCTAGCGACGTGAAAATTCCGGGTAATAGATCGGCAGGGCTTGGGTGGGGGGAGTCTGTTTTACCGCAACGTTAGCGCGTCGCGGCGTATCAAGACCTTCACCCCAGGGGAAAGTGAGATTTCGGAAGAGGGTTAGAAAGAAACTTTGCCGGGACTGGGGTGAGTAGTCATGGCGCAGTTTCAGGAGGGGAGCTTCCACCAGGAGGTAACTCGGATAGGCGACCGCCCAAACGAAAATCGCGTAAACCGCACAATCAAGCCAAAGTGAGTTCAAAGGATAGAAGAGCAGAAGGCTGGCTCCCAGGTAAAAGGCAATAAAATGGGAGAGAAAGAGTGTATAGGACATATTGCTGATGGACTGCACCATCTTGCCGAAGGGAGATTGATTTTGTCTCCAGGCGCAAAGGCTCGGGAAAACGAGCGCCAGACAGAGGGAAAGAATAGGGAAGGCGATCACCTGGAGATAATGACTCGAATAAAGAAAGGGGGAACCCAGCTCATAGTAGAGAATCACGCTGCCCAGACCCGTAAGACTAAACCAGAGGTTCCGTTGTAACCAGGCCCAAACTTCGGGCGCTTCCTGTTCCACGTAGGCCAGTAGGAGTCCGGCGGCGGGACTGTCAAAGCGGAAGATCGTCCATTCCCGGAAAATCAGGGTAAAGTTGGTTGAATTCTCCACCTGCGTATGGAGAGCGCGAAGAAAGAGTGGCACCAGGAAGAGGATCAAAATGGAACATAAAAAAGCCACCTGCCGGTGCTTTAGGATGCGATAACAGATTAGAAGAACGAGCGGGCAGAGCAGATAAAAGAATTCCTGCACACTCAGGGTCCAGGTTTGGCCATAAAAAGTGGGAATATTCCAAGCCAGGTTTTGGAGAAAGAAAATAAATTCCTTATGATACCAGAGGATCATGAAGGATGCAGGACTCAACGCCGCCATGATAACCATGAAAAAATAGTAGGGAGGAAGCGTCCGAGCCCAGCGCCTTGAATAATAGGTGGTGATCAAGTCGCTGGTGAAGTGCTCCCGTCTCAATTTTTGTAAAAGGCTGCGACCCGCTAGATAGCCGGTGAGAACAAGCAGGAATTCCACGCCCAGCGAGCCCAGGGGCCCGATCAGGTAAACCCAGTGTGGAGGCGTTACGTACCCAAGTGAATGATGAAAAATAACGAAAAGAACCGCCGTGGCGCGTAGAAAATCGAGGCCAAAAATACGTTGGGATTCTCGTGGCATGTAGGATCAGGTGTTTGCCAGCAAGAATTAAACCTGAATGACCGGAGTGTCGATGGCAAATCGGAGCAAATTTAAATTGTAACGTCTGTAAAAATTACACGCACGAAAGTCTTCCAGCTTAATACCACCCCATGGCCGATGGCCGTCTATTTTGCCAGGGCGGGAGTCGGTCGGATAGACTCGAGCAAGCTGCTCCACGAAGCGGAAAGCTTGCGGTAGCTTTGGACCAAGTAACTTTCACGGGAGGAATCGTCTCGTCGTAAACTTAGGAGGGGTGCTTCAATGAGAAGATAGCTGGGATAGGCCACGAGCCAGACCATGGAAAAGTAGACTGCACCGGTCAGCAGGATCGAGTCGATGGGATAGATGAGGAGTAAGGCGAAGGCGAAGTAAAAGGCGACAAAATGAGACACGTAGATGGTATAGGTCATGTTACTGATGGAGGAAACGATCATACCAATATGGCCCGGACTTTCTTTCCACCCGCAAAGGTATGGAAAGACGAGGGCCACGCAGACGGAGACCACCGGGAAGAAAAAGACCTGCAGCCAATGACTCGAATAGAGATAGGGAAAATCCATGATGGCATAAGCGGCCATCAGCAGGATTAAAGAGAGTCCCAGCCAGGAATGCCTCCGGATCCAGGCCCAGACACCGGGCAATTCGATCTCAATAAAGGCGAGAATCACGCCGATCACCGGGCTATCGAACCTGAAAATGACCCACTTGCGGAAAACTTGATCAAAGCCCAACGAATCCTCCACATGGGTATGGAAGGCGCGTAGAGCCAAGGGGACGAGAAGCAGTATGCTGACCGGCGCGAGGAAGGCGACGAGGCGTCGCCGGAATAAACGGCTGCCGGCGAGGAGAAAAAGAGGGCAGAGAATATAGAAAAATTCCTGCACCGCCAACGTCCAGGTTTGTGAGTAAAACGGGGGGACCGACCAAGCGACATTCTGGAGAAAGAGAAAATACTCCATGTGGTACCAAAGAGCGGCAAAAAAGGCGGGAGTCAGCGCCGCCATCATGAGTAGAAAAAAGTAATAGGGAGGCAGCGTCCGCATCCACCGGCGAAAGTAAAACGTGCCCAGTTGACGGACGGCAAATCGGCCCTGACTCATCTTTTTCAGAACACTTTGCCCCACCAGATAGCCGGTCAGGACGAGCAAAAACTCAACGCCAAGACTACCTAACGTCCCGAAAGAGCAAATCCACTGGCTCGGATGAATGTAATCGAGCGAGTGATGGAAAATAACCAGCAACACTGCTGTTGTTCGCAGCAAGTCGAGACCAAATATGCGGTGCGGCTCTCGTTGCATATACCAGCCCTAGGGTGAATAAGGCCCTCAAGAAATAAGACGAATTAACAAGAATGTCCATGTCAAAACGACGTAAATTTAAATTGTAACATGCTATAAATCAACAGCTTAACTCTTAAATATACAATGGATTTCTAACTAAGTTAAGGATGTTTATCATAATTAATTTGGCCTAACTTCCAATACGCCAAATAGATGCATTTAAAAATTATCCATGAGCCGAATAAGATTCAGCCTCAAAGCGAGGCATACATTGATTTTCAGCCGATAGCGTCTTGGGTGAGGACTTCGGCGCCACAGAGGAACTTTTCAGAAACCGCTGTTAGTGTTGCCAATCTCGGTCAGGCCTTCGCATAGTCGGTTGATGCCAAAATCTCAGTCGGAGGCTCTTGAGGCCGCGCGCATGAATCCGGAGTCGAGTCTCCGGACCGGTCAGGGTTCTGCGCTCCAGGGCATTTTTATTAACGGTGGCCTCGGTGCAGCAAAACTCGCAGCGGGCTTGCTTGGCCATTCCTACGCACTGGTCGCGGATGCGGCAGAATCCTTTTCCGATGTCATGAGTTCATGCGTGACTCTCTATGGACTCAAGTTGGCCGCGGAACCGCCCGATCCGGAACATCCAGCCGGACATGGAAGAGCTGAAACCATCGCCTCGGCGGTGACGGCGCTGGTGCTGCTCGGCGTAGGTGGCTCAATCTTTTGGCATGCCCTCTTCTCCTTGGGAGAACCTCGGACCGCTCCAAATCCGCTGACTTTGTTGATCCTCGTCCCGGTCATCCTGATCAAGGAACGGATGTTTCATTGGATGCGGAACCGGGGGAAGGAAATCGGCAGCATTGCCGTGGTGGCCGATGCGTGGCATCAACGGAGTGACGTGGTAACCTCAGTCGCGGCCCTGGCTGGGATTCTGGTGGCCTGGATCGGTGGCCCAAGCTGGAGCCACGCGGATAGCTGGGCGGCTTTGCTGGCCAGCGTGTGGCTGATGGGCACGGGCCTTTGGCTGCTGGGGCCGACCTTGCATGAGTTGATGGAAGGCTCCGTTGACCCCGCCTTGCTCGATTTCGTGCGGGAGACCAGCAAGAAATGTGAGGGCATCCGTGGCATCGACAAGGTCTGGGTACGCAAATTGGGGATGCGCTTGATGATCGACATGCATATTGTGGTTGATCCCGATATCTCGGTGCAGGAGGGCCACCGGCTGGCGCACGAAGTGAAGGCGAAGTTGCAGCGGGAACTGCCCCAGGTGCGCGACGTCATGGTTCACGTCGAGCCGTACGACGCGGATCGCCCTGCGCAGCCCTACCGCATTCAAACCGGTGGAACCCGATGAGTGCCTTTCCTCCAGAATATGTGCGGGCGCATCTCTTGGCCCTTGGGTGCGATCCCGCACGCGTCGAGGAATCGTTCATCCACTCTGGTGGACATGGCGGCCAGAACGTCAACAAGGTCGCAACCTGTGTGCAACTCCGCTATGCACCGAAAAATATTCTTCTCAAAATGCAGGAGCATCGGACTCAGGCTTCGAATCGGTTGGCGGCATGGAAACTTCTAGCCGTGCAATTGCAACGGGCCCGGGATGCTGAGATCCTCGCGCGGAAATCGGCGAGGGAACTGAAGCGGAGACAGAATGCACAACGGCCACGAGGCGTGAAGAAACAGTTCGTGGAATTGAAGCGGCGTCGGGCCAAGACGCGGGCAGGACGACAGGGCATAGGCGAAGAAGAATAGCCTCCGCCCTTCCGTCATCCTGAGCTTGTCGAAGGATCAGCCTTCGGTGATTTGTCGTTCATCTGATAAGTTTGAAAATGCAGCGGAAGCTGATCCTTCGACAAGCTCAGGATGACAAAATATGAGATCAATATGTGGTTGAAATTAACCATATCCTGTTGACGAAAGCGAGATGTGCCCAAATGATCACGCCTTCCCATGGATTCCATCACACCTTCTCCCCGGTCCAATGCGTGGATACGCGCAACCAAGACCCGGTTCTTTTGGCTCCTGGCCGCGCTGGTCAGTTTCATTTTGATCGCACCTTCCATTCCGGCTTCCTCTGCAGGCCAGGGGGAAGTGATCGTCATGTCACTGCTTATTTTCTGTGGCGCCACCTATGTCTCGCAAGGACCATCGCGAACCTGGGTGGCTTCAATTTTGGCGTTGGTTCTGGGTGTGGTTAGCACCCTTTATCTGGTTTTGGATGATCCAACCTACCTGCGCCTGATTATCCTCATCGTGCTTCTCTTCACCTTGGCTTACACGGCCGTCAACGTTCTCTCCTTTGTCCTGGAGAGTGGAGTGGTCACGATCGAACACATCTTCGGGGCCATCTGCGCTTATGTCCTGATCACCATGGCCTTCGCGACCCTCTACTTCATCCTGGAGAGTTTACAGCCGGGCTCATTCAGCGGCGTGCGCCTGGTTGCCATTGAGGATCGGCCGTGGTGGCAATTCTTCTATTTTAGTTGTTCCACTCTCTCCACGGTGGGCTTTGGAGACATCGTCCCGGTAACACTGCGGGCCCGTTCTTTCGTGGTCATTGAACAACTCGTCGCCGTTTTTTACGTGGCGATCTTGATCTCGCGCTTGACGGGGATGTATACGACTACCCTCGCCACTGCTTTCGAGAAGGAAGAACCCCGGGATTAGTGGCTGACTCCTGACAGCCAGGCTAGCCGACCTTCCCCTTCGTCTTGATCAGTGAGGCCACGATGGAGACGGTCAAGATGGAACCGACGATGAGTAGTGATTGCACCGTCGTCACATGGAAGAAATGTTCCCCGGCCATTTTCGCGCCGATGAAGATGAGCACGAGGGCAAGGCCGATGTGGAGATAGACGAGACTGGCCACGGCTCCCGCCAAGACAAAATAGAGCGAGCGAAGTCCGAGGATGGCGCAGACATTTGAGGTGTAGACGATAAAGGGATCGCGCGTGACGCCGAAGATGGCGGGAATGGAATCGAGCGCGAAAATCAGGTCGGTGAACTCGACGACGAGCAGGACGAGAAAGAGGATGGTGAACTTGAGCTGGCCATTTTCGCGTTTCAGGAAAAGTCCCTGGTGATCTCCGGCGCTCAGGGGCAGGACGCGCCGGGCGATGTGGACGACAGGCATCGTCTCGACATCAACATCCTGTTTGTGGAAAAGCATCCCGAAGCCCGCGTAGATAATGTAAGCGCCAAAGAGATAGATCAACCACGAGAAGGTCTCGAGCAGCGCCACGCCCGCGCCGATCATGATACCCCGCATGATCAGGGCGCCGATGATGCCCCAGAAGAGCAGACGGCGTTGTTGGTCGGGCGCGACCTTGAAATTGGCGAAAATCAGGATGAAGAGGAAGAGGTTGTCGACGCTGAGCGAATACTCAATGACATAGCCCGTGAAGAATTCCGAGCCCTTGCCCCAGCCTTCCTCGTAGGCGATCCAGCAGCCAAACCCGACCGCCAGCGCCACCCAGACCGCCGTGGTCACCAGCGATTCGACCATGCCCGGCGCCTGTTGTTTCCTATTTAGGACGGTCAAATCCAGCACTAACAGCACGAGGACGGCGAGATTAAAGCCGATCCAGAAGCTGAGGGGCGTCTCCACGTTCATGAACCGGGACAGTAGCGGGAGCAGGGAAAGGGTCAATCCGGGAGCCGTGGTAACGGAAAAATGTTGTGCCGGAAGTCTTCGTTCTTTCTCAAAATCCAGTGAAATTCCCTCCGCCAAATCTCCCCCTTTGGCACGACTCTTGCGGAATGATCGCGCTTTTCCGATTTACAATCGGCAAGGTTCACCCATCGTTTTATCGCTTACCCATGTCCACCTTACCTCCTGAAAGTCCCGACTCCCTCTCTGCCGAAATCCGGAAATTAGGCCGTATCCTGGGCGAAATCATTGTCAAGCTGGAGGGGAAGGAAATCTTCGATCTTGAGGAAAAAATCCGGAAGCTGGCTAAGAGCAGCCGGGGGGGCGATGCGCAGGCCGAGAGCGATCTGCAAACCGCCGTGCACAAGCTCTCCACGTCTGAGGCTGCCCGCGTGGCCATGGCTTTCACGGTCTATTTCGAACTGGTGAATTTGGCGGAAGAAACCCATCGGGTCCGCCTCTTGCGTCAACGTCGCCGCGCCCAGTATTCCGGGGCGGGGGCACCTCCCATGAGGGAATCGATCGGGGCGGCCCTGCGTGAATTCAAGGCGCGGAATGTCCCGGCGGAACTTGTCCAGACCCTGCTCGACAAGCTCTCCATTGAGCTGGTCTTTACCGCTCATCCGACTGAATCCAAACGCCGCACCATGCTCAATAAGCTGCAACGGCTGTCGCAGCGGCTGAATCATCCTGATGCCTTTATCGAAGATGAGGTGACAGGTCTGACCGATCCTCGCGCTTTGGAGCGGGAAGTCACGGCACTCTGGCTGACGGATCGCTCCCGCACGGCGCGGCCACAGGTTACGGATGAAGTCCGGACCGGACTCTGGTATTTCGACACCACCTTATGGCAAACGGTTCCGCTTTTGCAGGATGAGCTGGAGCGCGCGCTCAAGGACACCTATCCCACCGTCAAGGCACCGAAACGCTGGATCAATTTCGGCACTTGGATGGGCGGTGATCGTGACGGCAACCCCTTCGTGACCCCGGCGGTCACCGCCGAAACACTGATCCTTCACCGCCGTCTTGCCCTTGATAAAATCCAGGTCTCTCTTCGCGAACTCGCGCGGCTTCTCTCCGTCTCCTCCCAACTTGACGAGATTTCCCCGGCCTTCAAGGCACTGCTCGAGTCAGGCGACCAGAGCGATCCCCATGTTCGCACGCTGCACGAGCGTTATCCTCATGAGCCCTACCGCCTGGCCTTGGCCGAAATGCGCTCAAAGTTGCTCGCGGCGGAGGAGACCGAAGGGCCCTCCATGCTCCTCAAGTCCGAAGCGCCCACCACGCCAGCCGTGAAGACGGGCGACATCTCGGCATTACTTGACCTCATCCATGAAAGTCTGGTGAGTCATCGCTCCGGCTTGCTGGCCGACGGCGAGCTCCATCGCTTGCGGCAGCAGGTCACGCTCTTCGGGCTCAGTGTGGCGCGGCTTGATGTACGCCAGCATTCGATGCGTCACGAGACCGCCATGGCCGAAATTCTCAAGGCGGCCAATGTCACCGACGATTACGCTGCGCTATCGGAAGAGGAAAAATTGAGTCTGCTCGGCAAGGTGCTGGCCAATCCCGTTCCGAAGTTACTCGCCAAGGTCATCTCCGGTGCGACTCCAACGCTGTTCGAGACCTTTTCCCCGGAAACCAGTGATGTGCTCGGCTCCCTCAAGGTGCTTAAGCGTGCCAGCGAACTCTTCGGCAGTGATGCCGTGGGTGCCTACGTGATCAGCATGACGCATGATCTCTCCGATATCATTGAGGTCATGGTCTTCCAGCATTTCGTTGGCGTGAAGCTCGACATTTCGCCTCTCTTCGAAACGCTCGACGACCTGGAAGCCGCTCCCGGCATCCTGGAGCAGATGTTCAACTACGAGCCATACCGCGCTCATCTCCGCGCCCGCAAGGATCACCAGATGATCATGCTCGGCTATTCGGACAGCAACAAGGACTGTGGTTATCTCACGGCGAACTGGGCGCTCTTCCTAGCCCAGGAAACGATCTCGGAAGTCTGCAAGAAGCGCGGCCTTGGTCTCACCCTTTTCCATGGTCGCGGAGGCAGCATTGCCCGTGGTGGCGGCCCTGCTGCCAAGGCGATCCTGGCCCAGCCTTGCGGTTGTTACGACGCAAAGATTCGCGTCACGGAGCAGGGTGAAGTGCTTTCGACCCGCTATCACGATCCCGATCTCGCCTTCCGCATCATCGAGCAGATGGCCTACGGCGTTCTCCTCGGAGCGGAAGCCGCGCAAAAAGAAGCGCTCGTGCCGGAGACCTGGCGCACGGCCATGACCGAGATGTCGAAGCTCGCCTACGCGGCCTACGAGGCGCTCGTCCACAAGGATCCTGAGTTTATCGAGTTCTGGCGCATCGCCACGCCGATTGAAGATATCAGCGGGCTCAAGCTCGGTTCGCGTCCCACCTTCCGCAAGGCGACCACCTCGGTCGAGGACTTGAGGGCCATTCCCTGGGTCTTCTCCTGGATGCAAAGCCGTTTCGTCTTCCCTGGCTGGTACGGGCTTGGCAGCGCGTTGGAACAGTTCGCGGCCAAGGGACCGGAACAGGCGGCGCTCCTTCGCACCATGTATAAGGAATGGATGTTCTTCAAGGCGACGATCGACAACGCGCAGTTGACCCTCCTGAAGGCCGACATCCAGATCGCCTGCCATTACGCTGACCAGGTGCCCGACGAGAAAATCCGCACCCGCATCTTCGGTTTCATCAAGGCCGAGTTCTTGCGCACGGAAAAAGCGATTCTTTCCATCACGGAGCAGAAAGCCTTGCTGGAACGGGAACCAGTCCTGGCCAAGTCGGTTCAGCTCCGCAATCCCTACATCGATCCGCTCAACTACATTCAGTTGGAAATGATCCGCCGCCTGCGGGGACTCGCCGACAAAACCACCCCCGAAGCGGACGCCATCCGCGCCGTGATCGAGCTGACCATCAATGGCGTCAGCGGTGGCCTGAAGAATACGGGTTGATTTCAAGGAAGCCGTTGCAGTCCTAAGTTGCTGATAAGCAAACGAGCCTTATTTTGGAACGCCGTTTTTTTGAGATAGGGTCTTCAATCTCTCCAAGTGCTGTGTGACCAAGGCATCCCCTGGGTGGAGTTCCAAGGCCGCTTGATACTCGGTCATCGCCTCCGGAATCCGGTTCTCCTGCTCCAGGCAGTAGCCCCTGTAATAATGGGAATCGAGCGTAGGTGCATGATTCTTCAAAAATAGGGTAAATTGATCGAGGGCTTCTGCGGGACGGTTTGCAAGCGAAAGGGCGATTGCCAGATCGAGACGGGTTCCATCCATACCCGGATTTATCCGGAGCGCTTCCTGGAAGTCGTGAATGGCCTCGCTTTGATGTCCGGTATTGTAGAGGATAACCGCGAGCGCCATGTAAGTATTGCAAAAATCAGGATTGATCCGGATGGATTCTTTTAATTGCTCAGTGCCTTCATCCAATTCGCCTTTTCTGGAGATCGATACGCCGAGCAGGTACCGCACGAGCCACGCATTAGGGTTGTAGCGTAAATTATAGCGCCATAACTGGTCCCGATCTGCAAAAAGCCCTGAGTAGAAATGGGTCTGAATCGTTAACAGAATCATCACGGCGCCGGTCACGGCAACTCCTGCAGGAAGAAGAGGTCTTGGAAGGTTCTGCCAGGCATAGTCGAATCCCGCCACGACTAGTCCAATCAGCGCGATGATCGGAATATATAGAAAATGCTCCTGCACCCAGACCAGGCACATGTAGGAAACTTCATTGAAGCCCAGAAAGGGGGCGAGTCCGAGAGCAAAAAACGCGAGCGCGAACAACACCGGGCGACCCCAAGTCTCCCGTCGGGCCCAGCACCCCGCCACCGCGAGGGCCACTCCCAGCCAAGGCAGAAACATCCACCAAGTAAGGGGTTCCATGCTCCAAAGGGGATAATAGGGCATGGGATGAACCGGCAAAAAACAACGTCCGAAATAGAACGCGAGGCAAAGCCCCGCTAGGGCAATCCTTTCCATGCTCCCGCCCAGGTGGATGGGAGCAGGAGATACATAGTGAGTGCTCTCAGCGTATACGGAGCCGGCATGCAGCGTGGTCAACCCCAGGATCAATGAGATAGCGAAGAAAGGCAGAGAGGCTTTAACATCGCTCCACGTGATTTGTGCCCGTTTCCACCAAGCGTATAGAAGGATGACGATTGGAAAAAATTCCATCGTGATTTTGCAGAGCATAGCCACGAGAAAGAGAAAGAGGGCTAGTAGATAATCACGTCGCTTCCCCTTGGCTTCGAAGTCGAGATAAAAGCACATCGCAAGGAGAAAGGGGGGCAGTGATAAGGTATTCTTCAACTCGCAACTTGCTCCCACAGTATCGACAAAAAAGGGATGGACGGCGAAAATCAGACCGCCCACCCACGCCAATTGCAGCCCAAGTTTACGAAAAAGACGAAAGACGAGTAGTGCGCTGATGAGATGGAGAACCAGATTGGTGATCAGGTAGTTCCTGGCGCTCTCCAATCCCCAGAGCTTCCATTGCAGCCATTGGACAGATTGTTCGATCGGATAATACTCGATGAAGCTGCCCGGTTCGAACCAGGCTTTCCAGAGCCGGGTTGGGTCTTGCAGCAGCATATTGTTGAGCAAGTAAATGTCGTCATCCCCATACCACGAACCTTTTAGAATCGGCGATAAGGCCCAAGTACCGGCCCCGAGAATTGCGAGTACTTGAAGTAGGAGCATCAGTGTTGAGCGATTCCACCAGTCGGTCTTTTGCCTGACAGTCGATGGGCTCTTGGATCGAGATCCCTTGATCGGACGATCCTTTTTCCGCTTGTGGTTGGAGGTGGATTTCGACATGAGATTCACCAGATTCTCCAGTCTTTGACCAAAGGCAAGGCCGGGAATAATTGCTCTTTTCATATTACCCGGTCACGAGCAAGTGCGACGGGTACTTTCGTGATGACCTACCCCACTTCCTCGTACCAGGCCATTTGGATAGCCTCGAGGATCTTCGGATTGGAATGCTGGGGATCATCGGCAAAACCATGAAGCGCGATCACCAGGTCATGAATCTGCGATTGGGTTAGCAACGTCGGATCCTGCTGGGGAAATTTCTCGATTAACGCATACGCGATATCATCCGTATCTTTCCACATCAGCCGATAAACCGTCCCCCATTGAATCGCAAAGGGGGCCTTCGGTACGGTCGGAATAGTTTCCGCGAGGCTGATGGGGATGTCGTGCTTCGGCTCAGTTGGTGGAGCGATGTGGTCAGCAGCGGCCACGGGCGTCTCAACCGGTTTTTCCTCCTTCGCTTCCACGGTAGGCGCGGTCTCGGTCTTGGTCACGTTTTCAACCGGCTTCGTTTCCACCGTTTCCTTGGATGTTTCCGTGGTCGATTCCTTTACTACTTCTGAAACGCGTTTTTCCCGGGGCTCGGCGACTCTTTCATTCCCGCTCGCCTCGTTCAAACCCGGAAGCAGCGCCCGATGATGATTGTCATTCGGTCGCGCGCCTTCCTGAAGCAGAAGAGAATCGGGAGTCTCGGTTCGCCCGGCCAATAGGTAGGAAGCTTGACGATCCAGCGGCAACAGCAGGGAAGTCAGCGCCTCCTTCCAGGTGCCCTCGACCCAATAGGGATCGCGCGAGAAATTTCCCTCCATGTTGAACTCGGCCCAGAGCCAGGTATAGCTGCCGACTTCCGCCGCGAAACCGCCGTTCTGGGCCACCACCAGCGAGGTTTTTTCCCCCGGTATATGCTCGATCTGGCAAATCAATTCCGCCCCGTCCTGCAGGCGCCAACGCAAGTCCCAGTAGACATTCGGTTCGATGATCCAGCTCCGTCCATGATCCCGCACCATCAGGGCGAGGGCCTGCGAAAACTGCCGCCATTCCTGTTCGTTCCAGGTCGGCGGCTGCAGGATATCTTTAACGCGCTGTACGCGCAGACGCCACTCGCCCAGGATGCGTCGAAGCTCAACGGACGAAATCATCGTGCAAGCGACTCGGGCTCAATACTTGTGCGTGCCCGGGGCCTGATATTCCAAATTGCGAAGCCGGGCGCGGATATTGGAGGTCTCTTCCGCGCGCGCGGCTTTTTCCTGCCGGATGGCCGTGGCATTGTCTTGGATCGTCGCCGTCAGCTTGGTAATCGTTTCCTGCTGCTTGAGGATGAGATCTTGCTCGTGTGCGATCTCCGTCTGCGCGAGCGCGAGCGTATCGTTGACCGTTGCCAGCTTGACGTTCAAATCTTTCACTTCGGAAGCATAATGCTTGTCGAGGTCGCTCACCGTCACGCTCTGCTGATGCAATTGCACCGACACCACGTAAGCGCCGTAACCGGCCAATGCGGCAAAGAGAACGAAGAAGCCAATTAATGTGTAGACGAGGATTGAGAGCACGCCGCCAACCGATTTCTGTTCGCGAGCCTGGCGCTCCACATTGGCCCGGTAGTCCACCACTGAAGCGGGACGGGTGGCCGTGGAGGCCGTGGTGAGGGGAGAGGCCTTCGCGGCGGAAGGGGCTGTACTGGCAGTGGAAGTCGTTTTCATAGGAGTGGGGGATGAGGCGGGAGATGGAGAGGCCTTGGGAGCCGTTGAAGTGGGAGTTGGTGTCGCGGTCGGAGCTGCCGCCGAGGTGGCTTCCTTCTTGCGGGGGGCCGTGCTGTAGTAAAGTGTCGCCGGGCGAGTCCCGTGCAGAGAAGCCGGTTGTTTTTGGGTGGGAGAAATCAGGCTGGGACGCTCCGTGATGCTCCCGGTAAGGGGATGAGTCGGCTTCACCGTCGAGGCAAAATGAGGACCGGGAGCCGGTTCCTTCATGGTCACGGCCGCATTCCGCTCGGCATCGTCGTCATGACGCGGATCGGCCTGAAATTCGGGCTTGGCTTCCTTGGCAGAGAGAGGAGGGGCTTCCCGTTCCAACTCGCGGGCCATCTCCGGAGCACCGTTCGCGGGCTTGAGGGAGGCTGTCTTCTTGACCTTGAGCGAGCGGCGCTTGACCCGGGGATTTTCCTCCACCGGTTGGGTGAAGTCGAATTCACCCGGCAAGGCTTCTGGATCGGGTTTGGTGGCAGGTGTGTTATTCTCCGACATGACCACTTGAGAAATAAACCGCCAAGGGGTCAATTCCAAGACATAAACCGATTTTCTGTGAAGTTTTCGTCGCAATATTGTTACATAAAATTCGTAAATAGTCGGCGCGGTTCGTGTTAACCCAACGTTTTCAATCTTCACGCTTGGCAAAACCGACCCGCCCCGTAATTTCAGGGCGTGGTCATCTTTAAGTTCAGAAATCTAAATTCCGGACAGGCCACACCGATTCCGCCCGGTGAATTTACCGTCGGACGGGCTGACGAAGCCTACGTGCATCTGGAAGACGCCTCGGTGAGTCGTCGTCATGCCGTGCTCATCAATCAAGAAGATAGCCTTTTCATTGAGGACGTCGGCTCAGCGAACGGAATCTCCATGGGCGGTGGATTGATCCTGGGCCGAGTCCAGATCAAGATCGGCGACGTCCTTAACGTCGGCACCGTTCCTTTCCGCGTCGATCCGGAAATCGCCGGAGAACCGGCTGCGCCTCCTTCCGCAGGCATGCGTGCCATCAACCGCGCCTATATGCGGAAAGATACGGAGCGTCTCCCGGCTGGGGAATTTGTCCGCGAAGTGGAGACCATCGCGCCTGACAAGCTTTCGCTCAGCAAAATCGACCGCGCCACGGACGCAGATGCTGATGAGCTCAACGAGATCACCATCCGGGAGCCCAAGACGACGCCCACACAATCGGGTAAACTTCCGATTCCCCGCTCCGGTCTCAGTGTAACGCCCCAGCCTCATTTGGCTTCTCAAGCGCTCCCCGTTCCCCGCCCGCAGCATCTCTCCATGCTGCGCACGAACAAGGAAGTTGAATCCGCACGTCCAGCCGCCTCGTCTTTCTCTTCGGGCCCGAGCCTAAAGGAAGTCCAGCAACGGAATATTACCGCCATACCCAAATCGGCCCCAGTGGCAGAATCAGAACCGGCTCCCGTCGTAGCAGCCACAGAATACTCGACTGGAGTTTCCCGCAACTGGCTAATCGTCACTTTCCTCGCTGGCATGGGACTGGGACTTCTTCTCGGGCTTATTTTTGCCCGAATGTTTATTGAACTAGGCGGAAAAGCGGCGGGGTTGCCATGAGGTCAACCTTTCCAAAATTCATGGCAAAACCGAATTGCATTGGAATAAAATCTGCGTGGCTAAGAGCCAGGCATGGGTCTTGAGTTGGAATCTCCCGGGGAACAGGCTATCTTTGAATTGCACCAAAAATGAAACTGATCGCTTACAAAAGCTACGATTACAACTGCCAGACCCTCGTTCCCGCCAGCCGTACCCGGGACTGGATGGATAAAACCCCCGGCGCTTTCGCCTACCATTGTCTGCCGTTGGTGATGGCGAATTCCCTTGGCTGGTTTGTGCTCAATAACGTTCCCTGCGAAATGGAATGGGATGGCACGGAACCCTCCAGCGGCCTCAAGGTCTGGCCAACCGAAGAGCTTAATGAAAAGGAGAAGCACATGCTCGCTTCATCCCACTTCGGTTCGGGCATCGTCACGTTTCACGTGGAATTCATGTTCTGCACGGAGAAGAAAATCAGTCTCATCACCAAAGGTCCCGCCAACATGCCCAAGCATGGCATCCAGGCACTGGAAGGTGTGATTGAAACAGACTGGCTGCCCTATCCCTTCACCATGAACTGGAAGATGACGGCCAAGAACACCCGCGTCCGTTTTGAGCGCGGCGAGCCCATCGCCCAGATCATCCCCTATCCGGCGGATACGATCAGCAGCACGGAGCCGGAAATCCGTACCTTGCAGAGTAACCCTGAGCTTTTCGCCAAGTATGAGGATTACCGCAAAAAGCGGGCAGTCTTTAACGAGAAGTTCAAGTATGACGGGGCCAAGCGGCAAAAGTATTATGTCCGTGGGGAAGATTCCCTCGGGAACAAATATCCCGATCAGCATCAAACCGATTGGAAGACGAAACCCTTCGTTTCCAAGGAAGATAAATAACCGTCTCTGCACGGTGCAGTTTCTTTTACCATGAGCTCTAACGCTTTGCCCGAATCGTCCGTCACTACTGAAACCCTTAACTTCGAGAATGCCCGGGCCGCCCAGGCCCTCTACGTTAACGATCCGCAAAACCTGCGCCGCCTGGAAGACCGCTTCGGCGTCAAGATCACCACCCGTGATGGCTGGATCAAGATTGATGGCCTGCCCGAGGCAATCGCCAAGGCCCGCGATGTTTTCCAGCAGCTTCATCTCGCGCGGGAAAAGGGGCTCTACGTCCGCAAGACCGAATTCAACTTTGCCATGGATTCCGTCGGCAAAGGCTCCACGGTCAAACTCCCCGATCTCCACGCCGCCCGCCTGCAGATTTCCGCCAAGAAGCCGCCCATCATCCCCAAGTCGCTCCAGCAAAAAAACTATGTCGAGGCGGTCAAGACGCACGATCTCATTTTTGGCATTGGACCCGCAGGTACCGGCAAAACCTTCCTCGCCATGGCCATGGCCGTCGCCGCGTTGAAAAACGAAGAAGTCAACCGCATCGTGCTGACCCGCCCCGCCGTGGAAGCCGGAGAAGCGCTTGGCTTCCTGCCGGGCGACCTTCAGGAAAAAATCTTTCCTTACCTTCGCCCCCTTTACGACGCCTTAAACGACATGCTCGAGAACGAGGAAATCCAGCGTCACATGGACAAGGGCATCATCGAAATCGCCCCTCTGGCCTACATGCGGGGTCGCACGCTCAGCCGCAGCTTCATCATCCTTGACGAAGCCCAGAACACGACCACGGAGCAAATGTTCATGTTCCTCACCCGTCTTGGCGAAGGCTCCAAGTGCGTCGTCACCGGTGATCCCTCCCAAGTCGATCTGCCCCATAACCGCAAGTCGGGTCTGGTCGAAGCCATGCAAGCCCTTCACGGCACCGAAGGCATTTTCTTCACGAAATTCGATGAGGTCGATGTCATCCGCCATGAATTGGTGCAGCGGATTATCCGCTCCTACAAGGCGCATCGCGGTGAAAAAACGACCAGTCTGACTTTGTAGCAGAGCCGAGCGATTGCTCATGATGTGCAATCCTTGCGCGCTCCCATGAAAAATCGCTTCACCCTAACCCTGAATCCGGTTCAGGGTGCCTTGGCGTTGATCGTTTTATTCACCTTGCTCCAAGGTTTTTTCAATGCGCTCTCCAGCGAATATGTGACGCCTCGGGAACTGGCCCATAGCACTTTTCTTTTTCAGCCCACTGATCTGCATGGCGATTTGATCAAGACCGTTCTGGCCGTGCCGCCGATGGACAAGCCCCACATTGAAAATTGGTCGCCCATCTACCAACTGGAATACGATAACAACGCCTACGTCTCCCCGGATCTTTCCTACGGCAACGCACTCGAACGCCTGTCGGAAGCTGCTTCGGAGCGATCGCTAACCACAGGGATTCCACAAGATTTTGTTACCAACTTTCACATTCCGCCGGCGACGCTGCTTGTTTATCTCCTGCTCAAACGACTGCTCCTCGCGACGTCTCCTGAGTTCCTGATCTGGTTGTTTTACACGATGGCGTTTGTCGGTTTAGCGAGTACCTGTTGGGTGACGTGCCGCTGGCGAACGGGGAACGATCTCCTTCAAGGCTTGCTGACGTTTGTCGTCTTTCTCTTCAGCTATCCTTTTCTCATGATCCTGACCCGCGCCAACATAGGCGCCCTCATTGGTGGCTTGGCGCTGACTCTCTTCGTCTTTGAAATCTGCTGCGGAAAACGCTTGTTGATCGCCTGTCTTCTCCTTGTCGTGGCGGGGACATTCCATCCCAATAACCTGCTTCTGGCTCCCTTGCTCCTGTCCTTGAGTCGCCGTTGGTTCTGGCCCGCGCTGATCGGAGTTTTCGCGCTCTTCACCGTAGGGTTTGCCTTGGCTACGAACCTTGATGGATGGCTTTACCCGGGCTATTCATACCACGCTTTCCTGACCGGGTTGAAACTTTACCGGGTCTTCTACCTGATGGGAACGACGGGTGATCAGTTTAACAACTCAGCTTATGGCTGCCTTAAAACCATCATTTACCTCGTTTTTGGAGGAAGCATTCAATATTTCTTCGGAGTTTTGGGGATCGCAGCTAAAATCTTTTTCGCGTCATTTACCGCGCTAATCCTTATTTCAACGGCACTGTTCATCAAAAATCGGCTCCGCCCGGTCGAATTCGCCTTTGTGGTGATGGCTTGCTGTACGTTAGCTACCCCGGTGTCGGCCATCTATCACTTGTTTTCTTTTGCGGGAATACTCCTCGTCCTGGTCCGGGAAGTTGATGCAAGACCCTTTTTTCGAAAGGATTACATCATCCTTGGCGTCTTGGTTTTCATCTTCGTTCCGAAGAACTATTTCTTTATCGATCAAATCTCTTGGGAAGTCATCCTGAATCCCGTCATCCTGATGGTCTCCGTGGGCTACCTGCTTCTGACTTCCCGGCCGGTCGAAAAACTGGCACTATCTGGCTCGGTGGCTGCTCCCAACTCCTCCAGTCGACCAGCGGCGGAAGTTGACTTTTCCTGAAAGACAGGTTCCATTGCAGGCGACTTCTTTATGATCACTGATTGGCTTGAACGTCGCCGGCTGGTTCGCAAGGGACTGGCTTGTGATAAAACGCGCCTTAGCCATTCGGACGATACCCTGCAAAGTCGACTCGACACGAGCTGGATCGTTCGCCTGATCGTTCTCGGCGTCTCCATCGTTCTGCTCCACGCGGGAGTCGCTTGGAGTCATCTCACGGACACGCGTGAAGACCAGATCCTCGCCTTTATCGTTTTCATCGGCGGCTTGATGCTCCTGGAACTCGAGTGCCGTGAAGTCTGGCGATCCAACTCGCGGCTGGTTCTTTTTCTCGGCGCTTCCTGGTTCAACCTCATTGGAATCAAAAGCCTCTATCTCTTCTGGATGGCCCATTATCCGGATCGCGTGGCCCAGTTCTATTTTCTCTGCCCCTGTACATTCGCTCCCTTCCTGATCACGTTGCTCCTTGGCACCCGGGTGGGTCTCTTCTCGGTTGTTCAGGTCAGCATGCTGGCGTCGTTACTGACCGATCAAAAATTCTCCTTCCTCCTCGTTAGTCTTCTCTCTGGGTTCACGGCGGTTTATTTCACACGAAATGTCCGGAAGCGTGTCGACCTGATCAAGGCGGGTGTTGCCGTTGGTATTCTCAATCTCCTCTGTGCGGTCGCGTTCGGACTGGTCCACGGACGCACGCCGGAGGTTCTCGCCACTCAGGCGCTCTATGGCATCGGAGTTGGAATTGGCACTGCCATGGTGGTCAGCGCCATTCTTCCGCTCGTCGAGGGTGCCTTTCAGATCACGACCACCATCTCCTGGATTGAACTCGCCGATCTGAATCATCCGCTTCTTCAGCAGATGACCATGGAAGCCCCCGGTACCTACCATCACAGTCTTCTCGTTGCCAATCTCGCGGAATCGGGCGCCAAGGCTGTCGGACTCGATGCCACTGCCTGTCGCGTCATGGCCTATTTCCACGATATCGGCAAGATCATTAAGCCCGAGTACTTCACGGAAAACATTCCGCCGGGTGCCAATCCTCACGAGAACCTCTCGCCGAGCATGAGCTCTCTCATCATCATTGCCCACGTCAAGGAAGGCATTGATCTCGCGCTCAAGTATGGCTTGAAGAAGCAGATCCTCGACGCCATCCAGCAGCATCATGGCGACTCGGTCGTCTCCTATTTCCATCAGCGTGCGCTCCAGCAACAGCGTGACGCCCGCGAAGGCGGCAAGATCATGAACATGCGCGAGGAGGACGTGCCCGAAGTCTCAGAGAACTCCTTCCGCTATCCCGGTCCCAAGCCCCAGACCAAGGAGATCGCCCTGCTCAGTATTGCCGATGCGGTCGAGGCCGCTTCCCGCTCGCTCGAAAAGCCGACCGCCCAGCGCATTGAGGATTTGGTCAATGAGATCGTCGAGCACAAGATCGCGACCTATCAGCTCGACGAATGTCACCTCACGTTGAACGAGATTCGCGATGCCGCAGAGGCGATGTCGGTCACGCTCAAAAACATGATGCACACCCGCATCTCCTACGCTAAGAAGGAGAAAACGAGTGCGAGTACTACTGTCAAACCGACAAAGCGAAATACCCATACGGGTACGTCCGCTTCTGCGGCGGCTTAAGGCGGCGATTCCGCTCCTCCCGCGCCCGCTGCCGACGGAGCTCGATGCCGTCGAATTCATTCTCGTTGATCGCCAGACCATGGCGCAAGTCCATGCCGATTTTCTCGGCGATCCCACCGAGACCGACGTCATCACCTTTCCTTACGGCGAAATCCTGGTCTGTCCTGCCGTCGCCCGCGACCAAGCTCCCGCATATGGCTTCGACATCGAGAAGGAAACGCTCCTCTACGCCCTTCACGGTCTCATGCACCTCATCGGCTATGACGACACCACCTCCGCCGCCGCCAAAAAAATGGCCCAGGCTCAACAGCAACTCCTGGAAAAAGTCCTTCAGCGCTAGCCGCTGGATCTCAGTGGTAGCCGCCGCTGTCCCCAGCGGCGGATGTCTTCCCTGCGAGGCTTTGCTATAGCCGTGATCCTAACCCCTCCGCGTCAGAAAAACCTCACGGATGATGTCCTCGATCGGCACATCCTCGACCGTGAAATCATCCACCGCCAAGGCCGCGATCAAATCCCGGCTGGCCGCCACGATCTGCGAGCGCGGAATCTTCAGCTTCACCTCTTCGGTGCTTTTCTCCAGCACCTCGCCATAGGGCGTGTAGTCGGTCTCAGGCAGGCCCTTGCGGCGGGAGAGGGTGACGATCTTGTGCGTGGCCAGGCGGTCGATGATGTCCTGCAGTGCGCCGTCGAAGAAGACCTGGCCGTGGTCGATGATGATGACCCGGTCGCAAAGCTCCTCGATATCCTGCATGTAGTGGGAGGTGAGGAGCGTGGTGATCCGGTGGCGCGCGGTGTACTCCCGCAGGAAGCCGCGAACCTTCTTTTGCGAGACGACATCGAGACCGATGGTCGGCTCGTCGAGGAAGAGGACTTTGGGCCGATGGAGGAGCGCGGCGATCAGCTCCATCTTCATCCGCTCACCGAGGGAGAGCTCGCGCACCATGACGTCGAGCTTGTCGCGGACGTCGAGGAGCTCGGTCAGCTCGTCGATGGTCTTTTGCGCGGCGGCGGGCTCGAGGCCGTAGATGACGCGGTTGAGCTCCAGCGACTCGGCGGCGGGCAGGTCCCACCAGAGCTGGTTCTTGGAGCCGAGCACGAGGGCGAACTGGCGCTTGAACTCGTTCTGGCGTTTCCACGGGGTGAAGCCAAGGACAGTGGCCTCGCCGCGGGTGGGGTAGAGGAGACCGGAGAGCATCTTGAGCGTGGTGGTCTTGCCCGCGCCGTTGGGGCCGAGGAAGCCGACGAGCTCGCCCTCCTGCACGGAGAAGGTGACGTCCTTGGCGGCGGCGGTCTCCTTGTAGGTGCGGTTGGCCAGGCCCTTAAAGGCGCCCCAAAAGCCGGGCTCCTTCTGGTAGGTGCGGTAGACTTTGGTCAGGTTGTGGACGTGGATGGCGGGGGGCATGGGCGGGGAGGTCAATTGCGGGGCGAGTTTTGGAGGATGCGCTGGATCTCCGCGATGCAGGGCGGGCTGCTTTGGACGTAGGAGTGGCCGTAGGGCACGACGACTTCATCGCGGGCGCCGTCGAGATGGGCGCTGGTGTAGGGGACGATGCCGTCGGAGCTGGTGAGCAGGTCGCCGTCGCCTTCCTTGCCGATGACCGAGTAGTAGGCGACGCCGGAGTCGATGGGGAGCCGGTCCAAGGCCACGATGACGCGGGCATTGGGCCGGAGGGTGTCGATGCTGTTGGGGAAGCGCTCGAGCAGCTTTTCGCCGGGGGTGGCATTCATCTGGGAGATGATCTTGGGGCCGACCATGAGCAGGTCGCCGGGGAGCCGGACGAGGGAGGCGCCGAAGCGTCCGAGCGGTCCGCTGGCCATGGCGGCGCCGCGATGGGGCGTGGCGATGAAGATGGCCCGGGCGACCTGCGGGCTGGCGTGGAAGATGAGGCAATCCTGGATGAGCTTCGCCTGGTCGGGCGGGAGCTGAAATTTCTCAATCGGCTTGCCGAGCACGTCATGGATGTACTGGGTTCCCGAATCGCGCACGAGGAGGTCCGTGACGAGTCCGCCCATGCTGTGCCCGATCAAGGTCGCCGGGGGTGTGGCGGGATATTTTTTGTAGACCTCGTTGAGTTCCTTTCTCAGCAGCTCGGCGGAGAGGGGGAAGGGGAGGCCGCTGGGGTATTGGAAGACCCAGAACTGGTAGTTCCGGCGGATGTCCGGGTTGGCGCTGAGGCCGTTGACGAGCGCGGCGAAGGTGACGGGCGCGTCGCCGAGGCCGTGGATGAAAATGAGCGGGGTGCGGTTGGGTCGATAGGGGCCGAGCATCATCAACTTGGCGGTCGACATGAAGCGGTCGGTGCGGAAGAGGCGTTGCAGGCCGAAGGTATCGATCCGGGTCTCGGTGATGCCGAGGGCGAGGGGAGCGCTCAGGTCGGCGGCGACGGGGCGCTCTTTCCCGGCGAGCTCAATGGAAGTGGTTTCGAGCGGATCGAGAATTTCGAGGGTGGCCTGGTTGCCGGAGGCGATGAGCTCTGCGGTGATGCCGTAGTAGTGCTGGGTGGTGGACCACGGTTCCGGGCGCGCGGCCCCGCTGCTGACGAAGGGCGCGCCCACGCCATCGATGCGGACGCGGTCGGTGAAGTGGGTGCCGCCGAGCTCCATCCGGTCGGCGGCCCGGAGGTGGTCGGCGCCGGGGAGATAGGCCCGGCCGCACGACGTGAGGGTCAGCCAGAGGGGGCCATGGGGGCCGGGGAGGCGGACGGGGTGTTCCCAGGGCTTTTCCCCGGAGGCGAGGGTGGCCTCGACGAGCCGGGCGACGGCGGAGTTGTAGAGGGCGATGGCTTCGTCGGCGCGGCGGCCGGAGAGATCGCCCAGGGCCTGGAGGCTGAGCAGCGCGGCCGATTCGCTTTCGGCCATGGCGTCGAGCGGGGCGGTGCCGTCGGCCTGCGCGGCGGCGAGATCGAGCCGGGCCTGCTTGAGCCGGGCGTTATCCTGGTTGACGACAAAGGCGACCGGGCTGGCGGGTGGGATTTCCCGGACGCTGGCGAGGGGCGCGCAGCCGATGAGCAGGAGGGCGGTGCCGCCGAGGGCGAGTGGGCGGAGGGGGAGACGAAAGGGGACGCGGACGGACTGCGGCATGGGACGGGGTGGGGGTGGCGTTGGGTGGGCAGATAGCTTGGCGAACGTGCGGGTTTGTGCGATGGGTCATCCTGAGCTTGGTGAAGGATCAGGTTCCGCAGGATTATCGCGGGGGAGAGAGGTTTTAGTCGAGGGAAAGATGGCGGAGGGTGGGGGCTTGGGGTAAGGGAGTTTCTTTGGGCGAGTGACGAAAAGATGACATGGGCATCCAACTACGCATTTATTGGATTTAATTGTAAATATCGCTTTTTTCTTTCCTCAAAACTCTCGACCAACCAGAACAAATAAGCTCATCTAAGTTCCAATCCTTTCGCCGTAAAAAGACATGCCCCTGCATCCCCAATCCCGGCGAGACAACTCCGCCGACTCCGCCCTCACCCTCCAGCAGGCCTTCCTTATGCTGGCTCTCTTCGGCGCCTTAGCCCTCTCGCTGCCAGCGGCCCAACCCGGATGGTGGAATAGCACTGGCGCAGTAACGTCCGGAGGGGCCACCAACGACTACGAAGTCGCCAATCAAGGCCAGCTCAAACAATTCACCCAAAAAGCCGTCTTCTACTTGAACTCCAACTTGCCTAGTGGTGCCGGAACAACTCTCAACGGCCTCATCACCCAGTGGAGCAACAACTACGTCGCTTCCAATTACAGCGCCACCAATCCGGCCCCGGTCGATTTCCGTGTCGTCAATATCGGGCAGGTCAAATACATCGCCAAGCTCATCGACAGCCAGTTGACCAACGCGGGCTATGTCGGTCTCTATCCTTCCTGGTTGCATACCAATTCC
>CAIPBM010000124.1 GCA_903863295.1 uncultured Verrucomicrobiota bacterium
ATTGGCGCCATCGTTTGTAGGCTACCCTGTTCACTGGGCGACGATCCGCTTTCAGGCGATCCCGGTAACCCGCGAGAATTCCGCCGAGGCGAGTGACGAAACGCGCGGGCTCAAACGTCCAGCGCAGGCAATTGAACGTCGTTGCGACTAAATACAAAGGCAGAGGCAAAGTCGGAATATTCTGCCAGGCGAAGAGAATGGAATTTCTGCAGCCGTAAAAATCCATGCGCCGAAGGTCCCGTTTCGGCGACTCAAAATGATGGATCGGATCACCATATCCCAGCCGCACGACATAACCTGCGGCCAGCAGGCGGATGCAGAAATCGCTTTCCTCGCCCTGGTGGACCAAGGCTTCACGATAACCGTTTAATTTCAGGAAAATCTCCCGGCGCACCGCATGGGCCGTTCCGATGAAACTGGAGGTGATCCAGGCCCCACGGTCATCCGGTGAGGCTTGAAAAACACGTGGATCCTTATTGACGTCGATGTAGGGAATGGCGATGGCACCAATCTCCAGCTGATCAAACCGCGCCAAGGTTTGTTCAATAATTCTTGGCGTGGAAAAAATGGCATCGTCATCCATCGAAAAAATAATTTCACCGCGGGCAAGGCGGGCCGCTTGATTTCGCCGGACAACCAGTCCTTGGGAGGTTTCAAAGCGATGCAGAATCGCAGAGGGAAATTCAGACTGAACGAGGGCAGCCGTTCCATCGGTCGAGCCATCATCCATGACGATTAACTCCGGCACAAACGTCTGCGCCATCACGGATTTCAGCGCAGTCCGCAATTCCTCCTTGCGGTTTTTCGTCGTGATCACTACCGAAGCGGAGAATTTGGGAATATCGTCCATGATCAATCAACCTGGCATGGATGAGGGAATAGAGGCAGTGGCAGCTTTTGCAAACATCTCACGATAGTCACCGGCACTCGAGTCGATTCCATGGCATCCTTAAGCCGACTCACTTAGCTTCTCCAGAAGTTCCTGCTGAACCCATTCTGGAATTCTTTGCGGATAGGATTTTTCCGACCAATCAGGGCGTGAGCGATCCAACAAAGGCAAGCCAAAGGCATGCGTTAATCTTTGCACGCCCCGCTTGGGCCAGGGAGCGAGATGCGTGGTGTAATGAAATTCTGGCAAGTTAGTCCCCACCTCCCATTTTTGTAGTCCGGTTAAACCGTCCGGAACCACCAGCTTGCGCCACTCTTGTTCTTTCCAATGAGAATCTTCCGGGAGCATCTTGAGCTTAAAGTCGTGATCTGCCGTCATGATGGCCCGCAACAGGCACCGCCGGTTCATCTGGTCAGGATCGCGGTGAGGATAGTGCCGGATCGGCAGGCGTTCACGGGCCACATAACCGGCATTGTAGGGAAAGGAGGCTGTCGCGGGCCATCGCATCGTATCGCGATAACGGCACAATCTAGGCTCGCTGTAGGGCCCGCACGTAAACCAACGCCGCCGCTCTTCGATCGGGCGCGAGCGATCCGATCGAGATTCCGCACCAGATTCCCACGCTATTCGTTCTGATTCTGTTAAATGAAAATTGTAATATTGATGCCAGGCAATGGTCTCATGTGGTCGCAGGTAGGTTCGCACGAATTCCGGCGGCGGGATATGGTGAAACTCATCGGCGTCGACCCGGAGAAACCAATCGCCATTCCGCATCTTTTGCCGGGCTTGATGAAAAATCCAACCGCGCAAAAGGGTGTCGGAAAAGTAGATTGAATCCTTTCTTAGCGGAATCACCCGCGCGTCCCTGGAGGCATGCTCTTGGACGATCTCCCAGGTTTCATCGACACTGCCCGTATCAAAAACATAAATCGCGTCCGCCCAGCCCAGCAAGTGGCGCAGGGACTGATCGATGATATCGGCCTCATCCCGGACAGGTAATAGCGCATGGAATTTCATTGTCTTATGATTACTTAGTCCATGCGAGTTCCCGGCACTTTAAGATAGTCAGAATATCCGAGTGATCTTGTAGGTATCAGAGGCTTGAAAGATTGTACATCCACTTCACCACGGCAAGATGCTCCCTACGCGTATAAAGATGAGCTTGTAGAGACATCGCTCAGACTACGCAGCTCAATTGTAATGATGAAAAATCGCTCCATTTCATTACTATGGCGACACTTCATCATGGTAAAATCTTACCTTCCCAGTCTCGGGCTCATCTTAGCACTTGATGCCATGGGAATAGGCATGGTTAACGCCCAAGAGGCCGCAACCAATGCCAGTCCATTACTGGATAATGACTCATCTCACGTCGCCGATACCGTCCGCGACTTGATGAAACAGTGCTCCGATGACGTCGATGCGGGCCGATTGAATGAAGCGCTGACGGCCGTCGATGCCGCCCTTCAGCTCGACTCCCGCAATGCCGCCGCCTATGAACTACGCGGCTCTATCTACATGCAGAAGGAGCTCTGGAACCGGGCGGAAAACGATTATTCCAAGGCCCTGGAAATCGATCCCTCAGCAGTAGCCTTCAAATACAGGGTGGCGGAGATCAAGTATCTCCAGAAAGCCTACGATGCGGCTCGCATCCGCTTTGCCGCAATTCAAAGCGACCCCAACCTTGGCGACCTCGCCACATACAAAGTCTTTCTCTGTGATTTATTGACTGGACGCGAAGAGGTGGCCGAGAAGGAACTCAAACAAATCAATCGTTCGGAAAAAAAGCCATCCTACTATTTCTGCAATGCCGCATGGGCCCTGTACCATCAAAAATCCAAGGAAGCCAATGAGTGCTTCAGGACAGCAGCCTCCCTCTATAGTGACAGCATCAATAATCCCTATTTTGCCAGCCTGAAAGTGCTAAGCAGTCTCACTGCGCCCGTTGCCAGTTTCGTGACGAAAGCGGGTGTCAGTTATACTCAGGCCAAGGTGTTTGTCGAAAACAACGGCTTGCATGCCTCCACGGCCAACGGATGGATGACCGTTCCTTTCGACCAACTTCCGGATGATCTCACCTGTTTTCCAGTCGAGATTCGAAATCAGATCATCGATAAGCGTCAGCCGACCAGTGCGGGTGTGGAGGGGCAGGAAATTCTCAGCTTCACCGCGCGTAATGGTAAGGAATATCAAAAGGTGAAATGGGCCATCGACGACGCGGGCTTGCGCGTCTTGACCTCCGAGGGCTGGAAGGTCATCGCCTTTGACCAACTCCCGGACGACCTTTCCTCCTTCCCGGACGACTTGCGGGAGCAAATCGCAGCCCGACAGCCAACCGTTTTCGATAAGACTGGCGGTTCGCGACTTCTCACCTTCACAACCCAGAAGGGAGTGCATTATGTTCAGGTCAAATGGGCCATGGATGACCTTGGTCTACGTATCTTGACCTCCGACGGCTGGTCGGTCATTCCTTTCGCTCAATTACCTGACGATCTTTCCGCGTTTCCTCCTGATTTGCGCGAGCAAATCACGGAACGAAGGAAATCCGCCTCTACTCTGCCGGAGGACATGCAGTTGCTGACTTTCACGACCAGTAAGGGCACTGTCTATGATCACGTCAGGTGGGCCATGGACGATGCGGGTCTCCGCGTCCTAACCTCGGATGGATGGGCAGTCGTTCCCTTCGATCAATTGCCTGACGATCTTTCTGCTTTCCCCCAGAATCTGCGTTTGAGGTTATCCGAGAAACGTGCCGAAGTGCACTCGAGTCAAAAATAGAATTAACGTCCCCCGCTTCAGTTCTACGCTGACAAGTTCACTCCCCTCATTGAAACCCTTTTGTAACTCGTCAGCCTAGGGCCTTTGAGCTAGTTTAAAGTCTTTTACCCCATGTCTGCTAATGAAGCCCCTACCGCTTATTCTACTCGCGCTATTTGTCGTGACGACACCGGCATGGGCGTCGCTTCATCTGGTGAGTCGGGAAACGTTTCAGGGTGTAGGTACTCTGACGAGCAGCGCTCCGGGCAATCTGGGTACAGTTACCGGGACGTTTTATAAACGCGCGGTTGGGCCAAAAATAACCGGAGATACGACGGCCAGTGGTCTCGGTTGGAGCGCCGACTTCCACTCCTCTTCGTTAGTGACTTCTACTTTGCCCGTGACCGTTTCCGGAAGTGCCGTCCCTCCGCCTGACGACATCCAATGCTTCGATTGCTGGATCTACGTCAGCAACTATTCCCTCAGTGGAACCAATGATATCCGGTTTGCAAATTTGCTAAGACAGGGCCAGTCCAGTCCCGTCGTCAGCGTTTCTCTCGGTCAACAATCCGGAAGTATTAGCCTGGAATCCTTCGCGAATGGACCAAGAACCTCGGTCAACCTTAAGCTCCATACTTGGTATGAAGTACGACTCGCGTGGAATCTTCACGTGGGCGGATATTTCAGTTACGACGTCAGCGTTCTCTATCGCGAGGCTGGTGCGGCCAGCTTCACGACACTTTGCGACTACTCCAGCTTGATTCTCTACACCCCGCTCGTCTCTGTGGTCTCCGGCAGTTTTACCTACGATTACTACTCTAGACTTAACGGACGTTTCGGCATGCCCTCGCTTTATACCCTTGATTCCTTTAGTGATCGCACCGCCTTGGTCAGCGATGTGGTGGATCCATCCGCTGGTCCCTTCAACTGGTATGTCAATCCCGTTTCGGGCAACGATAATAACGACGGGACAACCGCCAGTAGTGCCTGGAAAACCGTGGCCAAGATCAATGCGGAAAGTCTCAACTGCGGCATGTTTCCCTCCACCGGCGGTTACGCTACCGGTGACACCCTCAATATCAGTGGGGCCACCGGGCCGGGAACGGGACTTTTCCTTGGTCCTGCTTTCCTGGACATCAATACTCAAGGTCTTAATCTCATCGGCCACGACACGCCGTACTCTTATATTCAGGCTGAAGAGATCATGACCGAAGCTTGGACGCTGGTTAGCGGCAGCTCCACCATCTGGCAATGCACGCTGTCGACCGTTGATCCGTCCAGCCTGATGTGGGAGGACGACAAATGGCTTAATCATCCCATGGGTACCACTTTCGCAGGCGCTGTGGCCACCGCCATGGCGGCGATGAAGGGAAGCTACTGGACCGACGGTACAACGATGTACTACCGACCCTTCGTTGACAGTAATCCCAACACCGACGGCAAGGTCAAAACCCGTTCTTACAATCGCGGTGGCGTAGGTGATTCCGCCATTCAGATATGGGCTCCGCAAGTACACATCAGCGGCATCAAGTGCCAGAAGACCGCCCTCGCCGTCATGGATAGCAATGATCCGGTCAATGCCTACTGCCTGCAAAGCCAGGGCACTTTGAACGGGGCTTCGCTCATCGAGCACTGCTATTTTGATTACGGTTCCAAGCACATCCTCGGCTTCACCGATAACTCCACCAGCCGCAGTTTTATTGTCAGAGATGTGACGGTGGATCAATGTCAGCCTTACTTCGCGGGAACTCCCCTGGTCGATTATTGCAGCCTCACCGGTCCCCTCAGCAATACGACGACCTATACCCGGGTTTCCAATCCTCACGTCCTCGGTCTTATCGGTTCTACCACGGGCGATCCGAACAATTCGATCAACGCAACCTGGTACAGCCATTCGGGCGGTCCTGGGGTCTACTCCAATATCACCATGAACAACTGCCAGTTCGCCGGGTATGTGGAAAGCACCAGTGCAGAGTCCAGCATGACCCTCTCCCAGACGACTTGCGGTGCCATCGTCGCTTCTCTTGCGGGATCAGGAACCACCACCGTGGATCGCTGCAAAACCACCGTCTCCGGCATCAACAACGACAACGCCACCTGCAACACGGTGGTGACCAATTCGATCATCGCCCCCACCCTCTTACCCTATAACGGAGGATCCGAATTTCAGCTCCTCGGCAACATGGTCTTCAAAGGATGCACCTTCGATTTTTCGGGTCTGGTCTCCAGCGGGCCCTCCGCTTATTACATCCGCCAGGGGGCCTTGAACCTGACCATGCAGGATTGCATCGTCATGTTGAATCCCGCCTACAACGGATTCGGATTTCTCGCCAACGCGGTCAATACCGATACTTTTGCCCTCGATCATAATCTTTACCAAACCGCCTCCAATTCCGGTGCCGTTTTTTGCAATTACAACGATGGAACAACCACGGCCAACCGTTCCCTCCAGCAATTAGTCACTCTAAAAATCGAAAACAACAGCATCGATCAGGCACCGTTGCTGCAGTCCAACTACATTCCACAAACCGGCTCTCCCGCGATCATCGCCGGGATCAACCTCAACCCGCCGGTTACCACAGATTATTCCGGAACTGCTTATGCCGTGCGGGAAACCATCGGTGCTTATGAACCGAACGCCCTGGTCATCGCCAGCCAGCCGGTTCCGCAAGCCGTGGTTGTCGGACAGAGCGTCGTCTTCTCCGTGCAGGCCACCGCCCAATCCGGCGTCACCTACCAATGGCAAAAGAACGGCGTCGATATTTCCGGGGCCACGGGTTCGACGCTTTCGCTGAGTAACATCGCCGTTTCGGATCAGGCTCTCTATTCGGTCAAGGTGACGAATACTTACGGGACGCTCAGTTCAAGTGCGGTCGGATTACTGCCTGTGACCAGCCAGCCCGCCGGTACCAACCTCGTCGCTCTTGGTGGGGCGGTCTCCTTCACGGTTACTCCAGCGGGTACCGGAACGTTCACATATCAATGGACCAAAAACGGAACCAACATCGCCGGGGCCACCACCAAGACCTATTCCCTCTCTAACATCGCCCAGGGCGACTACGCCTCCTATGCGGTCACCGTCACGAACAACGGCAAGACCTACCTCGCCGGACCTTATACACTCTCTTCCCCCAATGCGTCAGCCCCCGGCATGCCGCTCTGGACTCTCATCCTTCTCGGGGGACTGGTTTTTATCGCGGCGACTATGCGTCTGCGCGTTTCGCCCAATTGATCCATCCGATCATCAGGCTTAACACGGCGAGAATAAAGACCATCGGCCATACCTCAAGATGGGCCAGATTAAAATACGAGGGGGCGTAACTCCCAATAAAGTAGAGGCTGACAATCCGGACCAGGTTAAGCGCCTGAAAAAACACGAGGCTTACAACGACTCCGAGCAGCCGGGATTTCAGTCCAGCCGGATAAGCCAAAACGGCCGCACAAAAGAGCCAGGTCGGGCCGCTTGCTTCACAGCCCCGGCTAATCGCCATGCTGAATTGAGGCGAAGAAATGATCGTCCCGGAGAGCGTGCTGTGCTGGCCGATGGCGTGAAGGATTCCATTCGCTGCCCAGGCATTGGCTTCCAGGAACGTAGCCCAGAGTCGCAGCGAGACGGGAAGGAGAAAGACTCCATAAAAAAGCGCCATGAGCAGGCCAAACTTCAGGCCGAAGGCGAAGATAGGCCCCTTGCTCTCAAACCATGAACGCCATTCGTCGACAAACGCTCGCCACGAAAGTCCCTCCGTCTTTTTATGTCGGCGCGTTTTCAATGAACGAGAATTAACTCAACTTTTGCCAAAGCACAACGTGTGCAACGGGAACATCCGCGGGAAGTGACCATTATCGGATCCCCGCGACAGGCCTTGCCGCCATCTTTCCCGGGGAGATCAACCCGGCCTGCAATGAACGGCTAAGTTGCTGCAGCGCCCAGACGATACGTTCATACTGGGAAAGCACGGAGAGAATCAGAATCCGTTCGGCGTGATCGAGACCTTCCTCTTCCCGCAGGTAATTCCGGCGGAGACGATCCACCACATCCCCCGGCGCCGCTGTGATCAACCCCAGCATCTCGATGTCATCCTTCGATCCCGAAATCAACGTCTCTATGCCGGTACGCAGCAGCGCATCAAGCGCCTCCACGATATTGGATTCCACCGATTGAAAACCACCCTTCGGCGGCACGCCCCGGAAGGCCTGGACGATTTGCCAAACACAATCCTCGATCTCTGAAACCAGGCTGAGTCGTCTCTGCGCATTGAGCACGGAAACCGATGTCGAGTGGCTCTTGTGCGCACGATCCGATAAAGCCGTCAGGAACGATTCCATTTCAGTCATGATCGCGAGCGAGGCGTTATGTAGCACCGCCGGTTCAGCCAGCGCAGGCTCCTTCTCCTCCGTCCGGATCGTTTGCAGGTAGCCGGGCAACCGTTGCATCAGCCCGGTCAGTTCGCGTTCCGCCAGGGCCAGGCCGGTCTCAAAATCCTGGGTGGCTTCATCACTAATATAACGGGGCCGGGATAAGTCCTGCTCCTTGGTCGTGGGCGAAATCATTTCCAGCCACGATGGCATCCAGCGCAACGTTCCGTAGGTCAGAACTAAACAGAGAGTCTGCTGCATGAAAAAAAGCGAGCAGACGTGGTTCGGAGAATCTCCCGGCATGTGACTTGCCAGGCTCTTGATCAAGGGAACGTGGAAATCTTTCTCAAGATAAAACAGGACAAGCATCGTCGTGCCCGCAAAGAAATTAATGATCGCCTCAAACAGCGTGATCTGGCGCATGACGCCGAGAAAATGGGTCGTCAGGAAGTAAACGGCCGCCGCCGTGCCGAGACCCGTGCCAAACATCACCATCAATGCCTGATCGTAGGTAAAGAGACCCGACGCCGTCAAAATCAACCCAAGCACCACCACGGTGGAAGTCGATTGAATCACCGTGCGCGCCATGACCCCGAAGACAAAGGCGAGCAGATTCGAATGCGGCACCGAATCGAAAAAGAAAGTCGCTTCCGGCGAACTCGCCAGTTGCGGACACCATTCTTTCATCAGCCGGATTCCCAGCAGCACCAGGCCCAAAGCAAAGAGGGATTCACATAGTCCACGTAATTGCCCACGGAGAAAGAACTGCAGGTAGAGGGCGGACAGCCCCAGAATATAGAGCCCAAAGACGTGGAGCGGCTGATTCAGTAAATAAAGTAGCGCCACCAGCCCAAAGTTGGACCACGCGACCACCGGCAGCGCGCGCGGGATAGTGGTGATACCGCGTGAGATCAAACCGGCCAGGATGGTCGAGACGCCAATCGATGTCTGCGTGATCACGCCCATGAGAAATCCCAGCATCGCGGCGAGGACGGGGGTATTCGTCGCCCGTCCGATGAACTCGCGAAAGCGCCGCCCGGGAATACGCTGCAAGTTGGCGCGGATCGCCCCCATCCCCATGAAATAGAGGCCAAGTCCCGCGAGAATCCAGGCAATGATTTCCGGTATGGCGGGCTGCATGGCGGGATGATAACGGCCTCCCGATCACCTTCAATAAAAACTGCCTTCGGTCGCCCATGTGCGCTATTGCAAAGGCACTCCCTTTTCAAACCTCCACTCAGAGAAGATTCGCCATCAATGCCATTTACGCTTTAGGATGCGTCCCGTGGAACTTCAGGAATTCAAGTTCATCGACAATCTCTGCTGCAGCGCGATTGAAAACGGCGCCTCGGATATTTTCATTCACGCGGATCTTCCGCCGCAATTTCGCATCAATGGCGAACTCACGCCCGTCGGCGATGTCCCTGTCGCCGTCGACCAGGTCGAAGCGTTCTGGTATTGGTGCGGCGCACCGAAGGACGCACTCGATTTCGATGGCAGTTACGTCTCCTCCATCGGCGACCGCTTCCGGGTCAACCTCTTCCGCACCCTCTACAAACGGGGCGTTGTTCTGCGGCCAATCAAGACCGTCATTCCCGCGCTGGGCGGTCTCGGCATCCCGGCCGACCTCCTCGCCTCCTGGGTCACCAAACCCTCCGGCATCGTCCTCGTTACCGGTCCCACCGGCGGCGGTAAATCGACCACGCTCGCCTCGTGCCTCGACTGGCTCAACCAGAATTATCATCGCCACATTGTTACCATTGAGGATCCGATCGAATACCTTTTCACGCCGGTCAACTCCATGTTCACACAGCGCGAAGTCTATTCGGACACGGCCACCTTTGCGGAAGGTCTGCGCCGCTCGCTGCGGCAGAGTCCCGATGTCATTCTCCTCGGCGAAATCCGCGACAGCCCCTCCGCCATCACCGCGCTTCAGGCGGCGGAGACCGGCCATCTCGTCCTCGCCACGCTCCACAGTTCCAACGTCCTCGATTCGCTTGAACGCCTTTCCCGTCTCTTCGATATCGCGGAACGGGAAGGCGTGCTTCATCTCCTCGCGCAGCAATTGATCGGCATCCTCTGCCAGAAACTGGTGCCCGCGCTGCCCGAGGGCCGCGTCCTCGTCGCCGAGCACTTCGAGAACCAAGCCGTCACCCGCAAATGGATCGCCGAGGGCAAATTCCGCGAGCTCGCCGATTTTCTCGCCAAGGGCGATAACCCCGCCAACGTCACCTTCGTGCAATCGCTCTACGGACTGGTCAAGTCAGGCCGCATCTCCGAAGCCGTCGGCATCCAGGCCGCCGCCAATCCGCACGAATTGCAGCGCCAGCTCAAAGGCATCAACGCCAGTAGCATCAAGGCGTGAATATGAGCCACAAAAGAACACAAAGATCACAAAGGAATTCTTCTAACCCAACCCTTTTGTGTTCCTTGCGTTCTTTCGCGGCTAAAAATCTCGTATAAGCGGCTTCTCAATCTATGGACATCGATATCGACATCATCCAGCTCCTCGCCCAGGTCGTGGAACGCGGCGGCTCGGATCTCCATCTCTGCGCCAATTCCCAACCCATGGTCCGCCAGCACGGCGATCTCGTTCCCCTCGCGGAAGTCGTTCTTGATGCCGAAACCTGCCGCGACTTGATCTACAGCATCTTCACGGAAAACCAGCGCGCCCGCTTTGAGGAAACCCTCGAGCTCGACTTCGCCCTCATGGTCACCAACCTCGGCCGGTTCCGCTGCAACGCCCACTACAGCCGCGGCTGCGTGGAGGCAACTTTCCGTCACATCCCCGACCAGATTCCGGCCATGGATACGCTCGGCCTGCCGCCCATCGTGAAGAAACTCTGCTCGCTGGAGCAGGGCCTTGTCCTCGTCACCGGCATCACCGGTTCCGGCAAGACCACCACGCTCGCCGCCATGGTGGAGGAGATCAACTCCAGCCGCTCCGGCGTCATCATTTCCATTGAAGACCCCATCGAATACGTCTTCCAGCACAAGCTTTGCCGGGTCAAGCAGCGCGAAATCGGCTCCGATACCAAGACCTTCCCCACCGCCCTGCGCCACGTGTTGCGCCAGGACCCCGACGTGATCCTCATCAGCGAAATGCGCGACCTCGAGACCATCGCCGCCGCGATCACCGCTGCAGAAACGGGACACCTCGTCCTCGCCACGCTCCACACCATCGACGCGCCCAAGGCCATCGACCGCATTGTCGACGCCTTCCCGCCCGACCAGCAATCGCAGATCATCGCGCAGCTCGCCAACGCTCTCCAGGCCATCATCGCCCAGCGTCTGCTCCCCCGCGCCGATGGCACCGGCCGCGTCGCCTGCACAGAGGTCATGATCATGAACGACAGCGTCCGCGCCCTCATCCGGGACCGCCGCTTCCAGCAAATTCCCAGCATGATCGAGATCGGGGCCAAGGACGGCATGATGACCTTCGACGAAAGCGTCGTCGATCTCTATACTCGCGGTCTCATCACCCGCGACGAAGCCCTCCTCAACGTCCGCGATCCCAGCCGCATCAACAGCCTCAAGCCCCCCGCCCCACCCAAGAAGGGCTTCTTCTCCTAATCCCCTGTAGCGGCGGTCTATGAGCGTCGCCCCCTGCCTTCGGCAGTCGTCGCGTCAGCGACCCTTTAAAAATCCGTCATCCTGAGCGAAGCGCAGCGGAGTCGCCTCTTGATCGTTGGGAACGATCAAGATCGAATCGCCGCAGGCGATCCCGCAGGGCGAGGGTTCGCGGGAGCGAACCGAGTCATCGACCTCTAACTATTCTTGCCTCCTTCCGTCATCCTGAGCTTGTCGAAGGATCAGCTTCCGGTGCACGTTCACCATAAACTGAGGATCGCCAAATCACTGGGCGCTGATCCTTCGACAAGCTCAGGATG
Organism: uncultured Verrucomicrobiota bacterium; assembly: GCA_903863295.1. Classification (GTDB taxonomy): domain Bacteria; phylum Verrucomicrobiota; class Verrucomicrobiia; order Methylacidiphilales; family UBA1321; genus JABDGH01. The sequence continues at coordinate 11,893 of CAIPBM010000124.1, forward strand.
ACGGACTAAATAGAAAAGCTCCTTGCTCCCCGCGAAATTCCATTTCGCGCCAAACTCTCCCCAGCCTCCCCATTTGGTAATCTGGCTAATCTGGCCACTGAGTCCTCCCCCTAAAAAATTCCGTTAATTCCGTCTGCCTCCCGTAATTCCGTCTAAACCGTCCCCCTCCCGGAAATCGTCACAAAAAAGGACGTTGCCCCGCGCCCGCCACGCTTTATAAACGTATCCCGGCGCCTTCTCCATAACCAGCGCCCCTCTCTCATGCCCAAACGCACCGATCTCCAATCCATCCTCCTCATCGGCTCCGGCCCCATCATCATCGGCCAAGCCTGCGAATTCGACTACTCCGGCGTCCAGGCCTGCAAGGCCCTGCGCGAGGAAGGCTACCGCGTCATCCTCATCAACTCCAACCCGGCCACGATCATGACCGACCCGGAGTTCGCCGACCGCACCTACATCGAGCCGATCACCCCGGAGATCGTCGAGAAAATCATCGAGCGCGAGCGCCCCGACGCCCTGCTCCCCACCCTCGGCGGCCAGACCGCGCTCAACACCGCCATGTCGCTTTACAACAGCGGCGTCCTCGCCAAGTACAACGTCCAGATGATCGGCGCCAATGCCGACGCCATCAAGAAGGGCGAAGACCGCCAGCTCTTCAAGGAAGCCATGGAACGCATCGGGCTCGACATGCCCGCCTCCGGCACGGCCCACACCATGGAAGAAGCACGCAAGATCGCCGATGACATCGGCAGCTTCCCGCTCATCGTCCGTCCCGCCTTCACCATGGGCGGCACCGGCGGCGGCATCGGCTACAACCGCGAGGAATTCGAGGAAATCGTCAAGCGCGGCCTCGATCTCTCCCCCGTCAGCGAGGTCCTCATCGATGAATCGCTCATCGGCTGGAAGGAATACGAGATGGAGGTCATGCGCGACAAGGCCGACAACTGCGTCATCATCTGCTCAATCGAGAATTTCGATCCCATGGGCGTCCACACCGGCGACTCCATTACCGTCGCCCCCGCGCAGACGTTGACCGACAAGGAATACCAGATCATGCGCGATGCTTCGTTCGCCGTCATCCGCGAGATCGGCGTCGAGACCGGCGGTTCCAATATCCAGTTCTCTGTTGATCCGAAGACGGGCCGCATGATCGTCATTGAGATGAATCCGCGCGTCTCGCGTTCTTCTGCGCTCGCGTCAAAGGCGACCGGCTTCCCCATCGCGAAGATCGCGGCCAAGCTCGCCGTCGGCTACACGCTGGACGAGATCAAGAATGATATCACGCGCGAAACGCCGGCCAGCTTTGAGCCGACCATCGATTACGTCGTCACTAAAATTCCTCGCTTCACCTTCGAGAAATTCCCGCAGACCGATGCCACGCTGACCACGCAAATGAAAAGCGTCGGCGAGGCCATGGCCATCGGCCGCACCTTCAAGGAATCGCTGCAGAAAGCGCTCCGCTCCCTGGAAGTCGGCGCCTGGGGCTTCGGCGGCGGCAAGTATGGCGAGCGTTTCGCCTCCGTGGTAGCCGCCGATGTCCCTATCGGCGGTGCTCAGGGCGCCACTTCTACTGGTAAGATTCCGCCGCTAGGGACAGCGGCGGCTACCACGGAGCCCACCATCTCCCGCGACCTCATCACTCAAAAACTCGTCACTCCCAACGACGCCCGCATATTCTACATCCGGCATGCGATGCGTGCCGGATTCTCCAACGAGGAGATTTTCAACCTCACCAAGATCGATCCTTGGTTTTTGGCGCAGTTGCGAGAGTTGGTGGATGAGGAAGAATTGCTTTATGCATTCGGGAAAAAATATGCTGACGAATTCTGGAATAATCAGGAAGTGATTGAACGCCAGATAAAGGAAAACCGTCCCGATCCGAAAGAGTTAAATTTTTCGGAAGGGCACAAAGCGGAAGCGATCGTAAGACACGCAAAAAGCTTGGGTTTCTCTGACCGTCAAATTGGTGCTGCCTTTGATGGAGGAAGGTCGGGCAGTCATGCGGGTCTCGTTGGAGAACTCAACGCTCGAGCCTTTCGTAAGGAAGCCGATATCTACCCCTCCTACCGCCTCGTCGACACCTGCGCCGCCGAATTCGAAGCCTACACGCCCTACTACTACTCCACCTACGACAACGGCCTCGACGAAGTCCACCAGACCGACAAAAAGAAAATCATGATTCTCGGCGGCGGCCCCAACCGCATCGGGCAGGGGATCGAGTTCGATTACTGTTGTGTCCACGCCGCTTTCGCCCTGCGCGAAATCGGCTACGAGACCCTGATGGTCAATTCCAACCCGGAAACCGTCTCCACCGATTACGACACCAGCGACAAACTTTTCTTCGAGCCCCTCACGCTTGAGGACGTCCTCAACATCTGCCACAAGGAACAGCCCGACGGCATCATCGTCCAGTTCGGCGGCCAGACGCCGCTCAACCTCGCCGCCGGTTTGCAAAAGGCGCTCGAAGGGACCAAGACCAAGATCATCGGCACCAGCGTCGAATCGATTGAGCGCGCGGAAGACCGCAAGATGTTCCAGCAGATGCTCCACAAGCTCGGCCTCAACCAGCCGCCCAACGGCCTTGCCACCAACGAGGACGAAGCCGTCGCGGCCGCCGCGACCGTCGGCTATCCCGTGCTCGTGCGCCCCAGCTTCGTCCTCGGCGGACGCGCCATGCAGATCGTCTATAACGACACCGAGCTGCGCCACTACATGAAGAATGCCGTCGCCGCCAGCCCGGAGCGCCCCGTTCTGATCGACCGCTTCCTCGACGACGCCACCGAAGTCGATGTCGACTGCATCGCCGACGGCGAGACCGCCGTCATCGGCGCGATCATGGAGCACATCGAGCAGGCCGGCGTCCACAGCGGCGATTCCGCCTGCATCATCCCCGCGCCCACGCTCTCGGAAAAAGTGAAGACCGACATACGCAACGCCACCATCCAGATGGCCAAGGCGCTCGACGTCCGCGGTCTCATGAACGTCCAGTTCGCCGTGAAGGACGAGGTCGTCTACGTCCTGGAGGTCAACCCGCGCGCCTCCCGCACCGTCCCGTTCGTCAGTAAGGCCATCGGTCGCCCGCTCGCCAAGTACGCTGCCATGGTGATGAGTGGCATGAAGCTCACCGATCCCAAGATCAACTTCACCCAGGAAATCATCCCGACTCACTATTCCATTAAAGAGGCGGTCTTCCCCTTCGCGAAGTTCCGCGGCACCGACATCCTGCTCGGGCCGGAAATGAAATCGACCGGCGAAGTCATGGGCATCGACGACGACTTCGGCCTCGCCTACGCCAAGACGCAGATGGCCGCCGCCCCGCCGCTCCCGCTCAGCGGCAACGTCTTCATCAGCGTCCGCGATGCCGACAAGCACGCCATCCCGGAACTCGCCCGCGGCCTGCAGGCGCTCGGTTTCTGGGTCTACAGCACCAGCGGCACCGCCACCACGCTGGAGAACGCCGGGGTCCCCGTCGTGCGCCTCAACAAGATCGCGGAAGGTCGCCCCAATGTGTTGGACATGCTCAAGAACGGCAACATCCAGCTCATCATCAACACGCCCGCCGGCCCCGTCGCGCGCCAGGACGAAGTCAAAATCCGCACCACCGCGCTCTACCAGCGCGTCCCGGTCATGACCACGCTCGCCGCCGCCCAGGCCACCTTGCGCGCCCTCCAGTCCCTCAAGACCAAGCCTCTCAGCGTCAAGTCCCTCCAGGAATACCACGCCGGGTAAGGCAGAGGTTCGCACGGAGCGCACAAAGTTCACGGCGGGGGAGGGAAACTTTCCTCCCTTGTAGCGGCGGTCTATGACCGTCGTGCCTTTTCCTCTGCGGTAGCCGTCGCACTCCGTGCGATGGTGCAGTTGTCGCGTAAGCGACTCCATTAAAATCCGTCATCCTGAGCGAAGCACAGCGGAGTGGAAGTATCTCTAACTATTTTGCCTTCCCTCAGTTCCCTCGTTCCCAAGTTGCACTTGGGAACGCCCTTGTCCCCGCAACTTTGTTGCTGCCTTGCCTTAGATTCATAAAAAATCTTGCTCGTTCCTAAACCCGCTCCCAACCAACTCAATCCAAGCCCCTTACATCACAACCCCTCCCTCCAAAACTCCTTCATTCCCCACAATAAATTTGAGCTCCCCCGCCAACGTGATACTCTCCGCTCAACGCCAATGGCTAAACGCAAACGCTCTCGCGATGAGGTCCTGGGGACACTCATCCGTGCCAGTGGCTATCTCCGGCCCTACAAGCTGCGCATTGCGGGCGTCTTCGCGCTGATCATTCTCTTCACGCTCTGCTCGCTTGCCTTTCCGCGCATCTTCGGAATGGTCATCGATGAGGCGCTCAAGCCCAACGGCTGGGTCAAGATCGAGTTCCTGCTCCTGCTCTACGCGCTCATCCTCGTCATCCGCTCACTGGCCCAGTTGGCCCGCAACCACCTCATCCAGACCACGGGCATGCGCGTCACCTGCGATCTCCGCGTTGCCATCTTCTCCCATCTCCAGAAGCTCTCCCTCAAGTTCTACGAGGAACGCCAGACCGGCCGCGTCGCCGCCCGCGTCATCGACGATTCCTCCGCCATTCACAGTCTCGTCACCGGGGCCAGCGTCACCCTCATCAGCGACATCTTCACCTCCGCCGGGGTCTTCATCCTTCTCTTTTTTCTCAACTGGAAACTCGCCCTCGTCAGCGTCCTCATCTCCCCGCTCTTTATCGTCAACTACCAGTTCCACCGCCGCCGCATGCGCATGGAAAGCCGACGCCATATCCGCAACTGGCATCGCGTCCTCGGCTTTCTCACGGAACGCATCGCCAACAACCGCATCGTCCGCGCCTTTGCCACGGAGACGGAGGAAGAAAACGTTTTCCGCGACGGCATCCAGAACGATTTCAACAACTTCAACCGCGTTCAGTGGCGCAACACCCTGCTCCTCACCTGCTCGGAATTTCTCTCCGGTGCGGGTCAGCTACTCGCCATCGGCTACGGTGCCTGGCTGATTGTCCAGAGTCACGGCACCTTCACCACCGGCCAGCTCATCGCTTTTCTCGGATATCTGGTGATGCTTTATACGCCCATCGTCCGCGTCTTTGAAAGCAACGTCATCATCCAGAAGGGCGTCACCGCGATGGAAAAAGTCTTCGCCCTGCTCGACACCCAGCCTCACATCCCGGATAACGACGCCCTGCCCGCTTTCCCGCGGATGAAAGGCCGCGTGACCTTTGACGACGTCACCTTTGCCTATCGCATCGGACAGGCCACGCTCGATCACGTCAATTTCACCATCGAGCCGGGCGAGATGATTGCCCTCGTCGGCTCCAGTGGCGCGGGCAAGAGCACCATCATCACGCTCCTCGCCCGCTTTTACGATCCCACCGGTGGTCGCGTACTCATTGATGACCGCCCCATCGCCGATTACAACGTCCAGTCGGTGCGTCGCCAGATCGGCATTGTCATGCAGGACAGCATTCTCTTCTCCGGCACGATCGAGGAAAATATCCGTTACGGGAGACCCGATGCCACCCACGAGGAAGTCATCGCCGCCGCCCGTGCCGCCCATGCGCACGACTTCATCCTCCAGCTCAAGAATGGGTACGAATCCCGCGTCGGCGAGCGTGGCGTCTCCCTTTCCGGGGGGCAGCGCCAGCGCGTGGCCATCGCCCGCGTGTTGCTCAAGGATCCGCGTATCCTCATTCTCGACGAAGCCACCTCCGCGCTCGATTCCCAATCGGAAAAGCTCATCCAGGACGCGACCGAAAAGCTGATGCAAAACCGCACCGCGATCGTCATCGCGCATCGTCTCTCCACCGTGGTCAATGCCAACCGCATTTTTGTCATGGACCGGGGCCAGATCGTCGATATGGGCCGCCATGCCGAGCTTCTGGCCCGCCCCGGTCTCTACCGCGACCTCTACCAACTCCAGTTCGCCGAACGCGCCGCTGCTTAGTTCAGTCTGTAGCGGCGGTCTATGACCGTCGTGCCTTACTCCGTGGTAGCCGTTGCGCGTCGCGCAACGGTGTAGTCGTCGCGTCAGCGACTCCTTAAAAATCCGTCATCCTGAGCGAGGCGCAGTGTAGTTAAAGTATCTCTAACTATTCCTGCCTTCCCTCCGCCGCTCCTCCTCCAAATCACGCTTCAACTGATCCAACTCCGCAAAATGCTTCTCCACCTGCACCCACGGCAATTGATCCCCGTACGTCCTCTCCATCTCCGCCAGGATCACCAAATTCTCCCCGTACCGGCGCCTCTCCCGCCGCCAGCTCAGGCTGCTCCCCAACATAAAACAACCCGCACAAATCACAAAGGCCACCCCCAGCGTCGGTTGGTGAATCCTCAGCATCACCCCGCCCATCAGCACCAAAATAATCGTGAACACCGCGTAAATCCACGGCAGCCCGCGCCGCTCGAGTGCCTCAAAAGCCCGCACCTGTTCATAAGCCCGAAGTCCCTTCGTTTCGAGTTCCGGAGTCAGTTTCATCGCTTTGGCTAAAACCTGCCCGACATCCCGGCCTTGTCGAGTCGCAGTTCCAATTGGCGACGAGGATGACCGATTTTTAAGTCGGTCAATGCTCGCAACCGTCTCGTCCAGGAGGACGGCATCAAGGTTAGTGCTCAACCAGAATGTAACCTGCAGCCATCGAAAAGGGTTGGCTCCTGTAAACAATCTTTTATGCTGGAAGAATGTCATTGCAACGCGCACGCGAAACGCTGGAACTGATGCTGGGGCATCTTGGCCTGGTTTTTGAGGTCGAAGAGATGGAACCGGCAGGGCGTTTGGTGCTGAACATCCGCACGCGCGAGGCCGGTCGCCTGATCGGCCGGGACGGCCATGCGCTGGAAGACCTGCAATATCTCCTCAACCGCATCCTGAATCGCGCGGAGGAAGGGGCGGCCAATGTCATTGTCGATGTGGAAGGTTACCGCCAGAAGGAAAAGCAGGATTTTCTCGGTCGCGTCCGGGAACTGGCCGACCAGGTGCGCCGCACGGGCCGCCCCATCGCACTGGCCCCGATGAACTCTTTTGACCGGCGTCTGGTCCATCAGGCTTTTGCCGAGGATCCAGAAATCGCCACCCAAAGTGAAGAAGGCACGGCCCGCCTCAAGCAAATTACCCTGGTGCTGCGCAGTACCAGCGGCATCTCGGCCAGCCCTTCCGCCTAAAAATTATCATGAGCAAAAAAGCCCTAATCTCCGGCATCACCGGTCAGGACGGTTCCTATCTCGCGGAACTGCTCCTTTCCAAAGGTTATGAAGTCCACGGCATCATTCGCCGTTCCAGTTCGTTCAACACGGAACGGATTGATCATCTTTACCAGGATCCCCACGTCCTCGGCGTCAAGCTGTTCCTCCACTACGGTGACCTGAGCGATTCAGCGTCCATCACCCGCCTTCTCCATGATCTTCAGCCGGACGAAGTTTACCATCTCGGCGCACAAAGCCATGTGCGGGTGAGCTTCGATGTGCCGGAATACACCGGTGACGTCACGGGACTTGGCACCACGCGCCTGCTCGAAGCCATTCGCGAGACCGCACCCAAGGCCCGTTTTTACCAAGCCTCCAGCAGCGAGATGTATGGCCTCGTCCAGGCCGTGCCGCAGCGTGAGGACACACCGTTTTATCCCCGTAGTCCCTATGGCGCCGCCAAGGTTTACGCCTACTGGATGACCGTCAATTACCGGGAAAGCTATAAGATGCATGCCAGCAACGGCATTCTCTTCAATCACGAGTCTCCCCGCCGCGGCGAGACCTTCGTCACGCGCAAGATCACCCGCGCGGTGGCCCGGATCAAGGCCGGCCTGCAAAAGGAGCTTTATCTCGGGAACCTGGAAGCCAAGCGCGACTGGGGTTACGCCCCGGAGTATGTCGAGGCGATGTGGCTCATGGTCCAGCAGGAACGGGGCGATGACTATGTGGTCGCCACCGGGGAGACGCATTCCGTGAGCGAGTTCCTCGAGAAGGCCTTCGGTTTCGCCAATCTCGATTGGAAGCAATACGTGAAGATCGATCCGCGCTACTACCGTCCGGCGGAAGTTGACCTTCTCATTGGCGATGCCGCAAAGGCCAAAAAGATTCTGAACTGGCAGCCCAAGACGAGCTTTGACGAACTGGTCCGTATCATGGTCAAAGCCGACATTGACGATCTCGATCTCCAGCTCAGCGGCAAAAATATCCGCGCATGAACTTAACCGACTCCATCTTCGTTGCCGGGCACCGGGGAATGGTCGGTTCAGCGATTGTCCGGCTGCTGCGCTCGCGGGGCTTCACGAATCTCCTCTTGCGAACCCGGGCGGAACTCGATTTGTGCGATCCTCACGCCGTCCGGGCTTTCTATGAAAAGCACCGGCCTACCTACGTCATCGTTGCGGCGGCGAAGGTCGGCGGCATCTGGGCGAACAAGACCCAGCCCGTGCAATTTCTCAGCGATAATCTCCAGATTGAGCTCAACCTGATCAACGGAGCTTATGCCGTGGAAGTCAAGAAGCTCCTTTTCTTAGGCAGCTCCTGCATTTACCCGAAATTTGCCCCTCAACCGATGACCGAGGAGGCCCTTCTCACCGGCAGCCTTGAACCGACCAACGAGGCCTATGCCCTGGCCAAAATCTGCGGCATCAAACTGTGCCAGGCCTATGCCTTGCAGTACGGGGCGAATTTCATTTCCGGGCAACCGACCAATCTCTATGGGCCGGAAGACAACTTTGATCTCGAGACCTCCCACGTCCTTCCCGCCATGATGCACAAGTTTCATCTCGCCAAGGAAAAGCAGCAGAAAAGCATGACCCTCTGGGGCACGGGCAAGGTCTACCGCGAATTCCTCCACGTTGACGACTTGGCTGAGGCGTGCGTCTTCATGATGGAGAACTACAATTCGCCCGAGCTCGTGAACATCGGTTGTGGTCAGGACATTACCATCCACGATGTCGCTTTGCTGATGAGAGAAATTGTGGGCTTCCCCGGCGAGATCGAATGGGACAGCAGCAAGCCCGACGGAACACCACGCAAGCTCCTTGATGTCTCCAAGCTTTCCAAGCTGGGCTGGACGGCAAAAATTCCGCTGAAAGACGGAATTCGCTCCACCTACGCGTGGTGGCTGGCCAACGGGTGTAAGTAAGTTTGGATCGGGGACAGGTCCGGCTGGCCAAGCTTCAGGCCAAAAAACATTTTCATTAGAGCTGCAAATCCTTCATGATAATGATGAGTAACGGTAATTTCGATCTGGTCTTTCCTGATGTTGACCCGGCAGCATAGCTTTTATCAGCAATTCCTCCAACTGGTTGACGCCATCCTGATCGGCGTTGCCATTTGGGTGGCGCATGCCTTGCGGGCCTACCTCGCTTCGACGGTCAGTTGGTTTGATGATTATCCCACCGATCCCCAGTTCGCCAACTGCTACTGGATGATCGCGCTTTCCCTCCCGGTGGGACCTCTGGTGCTGGAATATATGGGCGTTTACCAGACCAACCCGCCCGTGGGTCTACTCAGGACCATGGGGCAGATCATGTGGTCCCTGTTTGTGGTTTTGATCGCCATTTTTACCTGCGTCATTATCTTTCATATTCCCCAGACCACGATCAGTCGTGCGGCTCTCGGCATCTTCTTCCTGCTGGGAACGGCCGTCCTGACCCTTCGCGTCAGTATTTTTCGCACCTGGTTGAGTCAACGGGGTGCGCGTATCCATCTACGACAATATATCCTGCTTTGTGGACGACCTCAGGATCGGCAACGCTGGAAAGAGCGGTTCCTCCAGCAACCCGGCAAGAATTTTGAAATCAAGGCGGAGTTCGATCTCCGGGAAGAAGGCGTCGCCCGTTTTATCGAGACGTTGCATGATGAGACGGTCGATATCGTCGTCTTTAGCCTCGATGAAGCCATCATTCCCCAAGTACGCGAAGCCTTGCTGGCCTGCGAGGCCGAAGGTATCGAAGCCTGGGTTTCAGCCGATTTCATCCAGACTCTTTTTACCTCCGTGCAATTTGACCAATTTGCGGGCCAACCCTTGCTCATCTACCGGACAACACCGACCATTTCCTGGGAGCTCCTGGCCAAGCGCTTTATCGATATTGTGGGATCTGCCATACTTCTGCTCCTGGCCTCCGTTCCGATGCTGATCATCGCCTTGTTAATTCGCCTTACGTCATCCGGCCCCATCATTTTTTCGCAGAACCGGAGTGGACTCCATGGACGTTCGTTCCGCATGTACAAATTTCGCAGCATGGTCACCAATGCCGAGCAGGCGCGCGCGGAGTTGGAAAGTCGAAACGAGATGACCGGTCCCGTGTTCAAGGTCAAGGATGACCCGCGGGTCACCCCGCTGGGGCGCTGGTTGCGCCGCACCAGTCTGGATGAATTACCCCAGCTGTGGAACGTCTTTCATGGCGAGATGAGCCTGGTCGGCCCGCGCCCGCTGCCCCTTTATGAGACAGCCAATTTCGGCGATATCAGCCAACGCCGCCGCATGAGCGTACGACCGGGCTTAACCTGCCTGTGGCAAGTGCGCGGCCGCAACCAAATCACCGATTTCAAGGATTGGGTCCGGCTTGACCTGGAGTATATCGACCGCTGGTCACTCTGGCTCGATTTGGAAATCCTTCTTCGGACCATTCCCGTCGTGCTTTTTGGCTGGGGCGCGAAGTAGACCTCCTTCACGTCCCCCGATTTCAATGCCCGAGGGCGCAACTGCGTTGTCCCCGCTTTTCGAGATACCGCTGATGATATTCCTCTGCGCGATAAAATTCCGGCGCGGGAACAATCTGCGTCACGATCGGCCGTGAAAAGCGCTTCTCCGTTTCCAGTTTGGCCTTGAAGGCCTCGGCTTCTTCCTTCTGCTGAGGGGTGTACGTGAATACCACGGACCGGTATTGCGTACCGTGATCGGGCCCTTGGCGATTCGGCGTAGTCGGATCGTGATTGGCCCAGAAAACTTCCAGGAGCTGTTGGTAGCTGACCTTGGAGGGATCGAACTCGACGTGGACTACCTCGGCATGTCCGGTACGGCCCGAGCAAACATCCTCATACGTCGGATTTTTCAAAGTCCCGCCCTGGTACCCAACTGCCGTTTCAATCACGCCGGGAACGGCACGGAATTCGGCTTCCACGCCCCAGAAGCAACCGGCCCCAAAAGAGGCCTGAACCAAGCCTGCCTGCACGCCCGCTTTTTCTTTGCCAGCTTCGCTGGTGGCTTCAACAAATTTCAGTGCGGCAGAATTTAGGCAATGGCGCTCGCCCGTTGGTGGCGGGCCGTCCTTGAAGACGTGGCCGAGATGGGCATCACACCGCGCACACACAATCTCCGTGCGAATCATACCGTGACTGCGATCCACGATGGTCTCGATATTTTCTTCCGCAACGGGCTGGAAAAAGCTCGGCCAGCCGGTGCCGGAATCAAATTTGGCACTGGAGGCAAACAGCGGCAGGTCACAACAGACGCAATGGTAAATGCCTTCCTTGTGATTATCGTAAAATACGCCGCAAAACGCCCGTTCCGTTCCCTTCCCGCGCGTGATGCGATATTGCTCGTCGGTCAATTGCTTCTTCCATTCCTCGTCGGTTTTGATGATCTTTTGCATAGGGTCCAGGTCGGTTTGATTGATTCTAACTTACACGATATTCCCAAGTGAGACAGTCTCGGGCCGCCGATTATTCCTCCGTTACGAAAATGAAATCCCCCATCGAAGACACCATCTGGGGCGCCAGCTACGGCTCCGTGGCAGCGGTGCAGGCTGCGTTTGATCGTTTCGGGCCGGAATATCATGATGCCATCCTCGCCAGCGGCGCTCCGGCCGGTGCGGCGCAGGCGCTGATGTCGCATCTCAATCCAGACGCGCAGGGAATCGACTTCGGTTGCGGCTCGGGCGTGCTCGGTATCGCCTTGCGGGCGCTTGGCCTGAAAAAACCTCTCGATGGACTCGATGTTTCCGCCGGTATGCTCGAGCTGGCGCACCAAACCGGATGCTACCGGGAACTCCGCCAAGCCAATTTACTTTTGACGGAGTCTTATCCGAAGGCGTCCGGAGTCTCGTACGATTTCGCCATCTCCATGGGTCTCGTCGGCGATTACGTCCCTTATTACCTGGCGCTTCCTCACATCGTTCAGACCTTGCGACCAGGGGGATTTCTCGGATTTGCCGTCGAGAGCAGGAGCACGCCGTGGCGTCCCTTGGAGAAACTCCTCACCGACCTGGGCCTGACAACGTTGTCCGAAACCATCCTTCCGGTTCCCGAGGGCAAGCTCACCGCGCAATCGTACCACTTTTACGTGGCCCAAATCAGGTAGCTTCGCTTTCCTCGGTCTGAGCCCGCAAGGGACGGATATATTTCAAGACCATTTCCTTAAAGCTGGTGATCTTGAACGGCTTCATGAGGTAATCATCCATCCCGGCATCAAAGCAGGCTTGCCGATCCTCCGGGGTCACTCCCGCCGTAATGGCGATGATCGTCGGGCGCGGATCGTTGATAAATTCACGGACATGCCGCGCCACCGCCAGTCCATCGACCTCGGGCATTTGGACATCGAGAAGGATCAGGTCGTACCGGCCCTGTTCCGCCTTCTCAATCCCCTGCCTCCCATTCTCCGCGATATCGGGTTGATACCCAAGTGCCCGAAGCACGGTCACGGCCACTTGCCGGTTCGTCGGGTTGTCCTCCACGATCAAAATCCGCACCGGCGAATCTTCAGCAGCGGCGGTTTCGGTAACCTGGGCCGGAACGGGGCTGGCACTGGAATGGACTGCATCGTGCCCCAAGACTCGCAGTAATTCCCGGAGCAAAGCCGATGTTTTCCAAGGCTTCAGAATGGCGCTGAAAAAACCGACCTGACGACGCGCAGGATCAATTCCTTCCATTCCCGTGGAGCTGAGCATAATAACCGGCATTCTCCGGGCATGCGGCACCTCCCGGATGGCTTCGCTCAAGGTAAGGCCGTCCATTCCAGGCATAAGCAGATCAATCACGGCAGCATCATATTCTTCCCCGCCCTCCAGCAGGCGCAAGGCCTCTTCCCCGGTCGTGCAGGGAGTAACCTCCATTCCCCAGCGACGTGCCTGCGCGGCGAGAAGGGAGAGGCTCGCTTCATTGTCATCGACGGCAAGTAACCGCCGGTCCTTCAACCCGCTTTCAAAAGTCTGGGTGGGGCTTTTTCTTCTGATGTCCACGGCAGGCATGGCCACGGTGAACATAAAGGTCGAGCCCCGGCCCACCTCGCTGGTAACGGAAATCGATCCTCCCATCAGTTCGATCAGCCGTTTGCTGATGGCCAGCCCCAGGCCCGTTCCGCCATGGGCACGCGTGGCCGTGGCATCCACCTGACTGAACGCCTTGAAAAGCAACTCCATCTTGTCATGCGAAATGCCGATGCCCGTGTCCCGGATCGACACGCTGATTTCCCACGGTTGTTGCAACCCCGACGATCCCGTTTCCTGCGGGCCCATGGAGCGGGCACTGATATTGAGACAAATCTCACCCTTGCTGGTAAATTTGATCGCATTGCCCGCAAGATTGAGCAGAACCTGCCGGAGCCGTTGATCATCACCCAGAAAATGATCCGGGACATCTTCCGCGACGAGGTGGACCAGATCAAGGTGCTTCTCCATCGCGCGCGGGGCCAGCAGATCGATCGCCTCCTGGAAGCATTTGCGGAGATCAAAAGTGCGCGGTACGAGGGTAAACTGGCCCGCCTCAATCTTGGAGAAATCGAGGATGTCGTTGATGATGGTGAGAAGCGATTCGCCACTGGTGCGGATCGTTTCGACATACTCCTGCTGGGTCGGATCAAGTGGTGTCTCCAGCAGCAACCCGGTCATGCCGATCACGCCGTTCATGGGCGTGCGGATTTCATGACTCATGTTGGCCAGGAACTCCGACTTGGCCCGGCTCGCGGTTTCGGCCAGGTTCTTGGCCTCAAGGAGGCGATTTTCGTACTCGCGCCGTTCCGTGATATCGCGCCCAGCCAGGGTATAGATCATCGTCCCGTCCACTTCTGTCTGGGCAAAGGCAATCTCCGCCGGGAACCGGCGTCCATGTCTTGAGATGGCACCGGTCTCGACGTAGATCACCGTCTCGGGCTGGGTGCATTGGCTGCAGGCTTCGCGAAAAAATCCAGGGGAGAAAAAGAGATAATCGATGCTTTGACCGATGAGATCCTTGATTTCGTATTCCCACAATCGCCCGGCTTCATCATTGGCGGAAAGAATCTTGCCCTCCACATCAGCGGAGAAAATCGCCTCGCCCACCGTGTTA
>CAIPBM010000125.1 GCA_903863295.1 uncultured Verrucomicrobiota bacterium
CATTTCCTCGCGGCGCTGCCCGAGAGCGTTCGCGCGGTCGCCGTGCTCGATCGCACCAAGGAGCCGGGCTCGCCGATGGAGCCCCTGCACGCCGATATCGCGGATGCCGTTCTTTTGCTGGACTCAGTTCATGACCGCGTTTTTGCTCCTGCTCGCGTTTCCTCCGCTCGAAGCTGCGGCGATCATGCAGCTCATGGATCGCCTGAGCGGTTCGAGCCTTTTCTGCCCGACCGGCCTCGTCATCGGCGGTACCCCCTGGCACGGGAGTGGCGGCGGTAGCCCGCTCCTCTGGCAGCATCTCTTCTGGTTCCTCGGGCATCCGGAAGTTTACGTCTTGATCCTTCCCGGTCTCGGCATCATCGCCGAAATCATCGCCAACAACGCCCGCAAGCCGATCTGGGGTTACAACCAGATGGTCTACGGCCTCTTCGTTCTCGGCTTCCTTTCGATGATCGTCTGGGCGCACCACATGTACTTGACCGGCATGGGCTCGGCGGTTAGCTCCTTCTTCCAACTCACCACGATCATCATCTCGGTTCCGACGATTCTAATCTTGAGTTCCCTCATCATCTCGCTTTGGGGCGGGGCGATCCGGTTTACCTCTCCCATGCTCTGGGCCACCGCCTTCCTGCCTCTCTTCGGTATTGGTGGTTTGACCGGTATTCCGCTGGCGTTTAATGCGCCCGATACTTTCCTCCACGATACCTACTACATCATCGCCCACTTCCACTACGTCATCGCGCCGGGCACGATCTTCGCGCTCTTCGCCGGGGTCGAGTACTGGTACCCCAAGGCCACGGGACGCATGATGAACGAGACCCTGAACAAGTGCCATTTCTGGCCCACGATGATTCTCATGAACTGCGTCTTCTTCCCCATGTTCCTTCAGGGCATGGCCGGTATGCATCGTCGCATGTACGATGGCGGTGCGAGCTATGAATTGCTCAACGCGGGCGTCCTGCACTGGAACGTCTTCATCTCGGAAGCCGCCTGGCTGATGGGTCTGGCCCAGATTCCGTTCATCATCAACTTCTGCACAAGCTGGAAGTATGGCCGCAAGGTCTCCGACAATCCGTGGGAAGCCACCTCGCTTGAGTGGTCCGCGCCGTCGCCCCCGCCCCATGGCAACTTCCTCATCCCGCCGGTTGCCTATCGCGGGCCTTACGAATATAGCGTCCCCGGACACCCGACCGACTTCACGATGCAGGCGGATCCTCTCCGGGTTTCGCCTACGCCCATTGCTTCCGATACTCCACAGGAAGAGAGACAGATCATCGGTCTCCCGACGCTTAATTAATACGCCCTTTCTCACATGGAAATTCCCTACACGTTCACCGCGCGGCCTGATACCGGCCTTTACAATGGTAAGCTCGGCATCTGGCTCTTCCTCGCCTCGGAAGTCATGCTCTTCGGCGCGCTTTTCACCGCCTATCTTTTCATGCGCCTGGGTGCGGATGAAGGAACCTGGCCGGAGCATGTGCTCAGTGTGCCTATTGGTTTGACCAATACATTCATCCTGATCGCCTCCAGCATCACGATGGTTTACGCCTGGGTCGCGGTGAAGGAGAGAAACCTCTCCAAGGCCCGCTTATTTCTCGCCTTCACCATCGTTTGCGGTATCGCCTTCCTTTGCCTCAAAGGATACGAGTATTACTCGAAGTACGAGCACTGGGGCTTCTGCATCAAGGAGGAGGCGATCGAAAAGTACCTGCCGGAACTTAAGAAGCGGGACATCGAGGTTACCCACATCCCCTCCCAGCATGTCTATCAGGTCAGCGGCGACCGCCTGTGGGACAAGGAAAAACCTGACACTTACGTCTTTGAGCCGGTCCAGAATTTCCATCCCGTCGGTTATAAGGCTCCGGAAGGCGTGGAGACTGCTCCGCCCGCAGGTGAAGAGGATATCTTCACCCTCGCTAAAGACGACATCGAACGCGCCGGGAACTTTCTCCCCGCGTATGGCACCTATTTTGCCATCTACTTCACCGTGACTGGGCTCCATGCGCTCCACATCATCGGCGGGGTCACGGTCATGCTCTATTTTCTCACCATCGGTTCCCGACTCTACCGCCGCAACCCGGAACAGTATGCCAACCGGATCGAAGTCACCGGCATCTTCTGGCACTTCGTCGATCTCGTCTGGATTACCGTATTCCCGATTCTTTATCTCACCTGACCCCTGGAAACTCGACGCACCTCGTTTATCTTGATCTATGAGCGCAACGCAAACTGAACATACTGACGAAGTCGCGCCCCATCACGCCTTCGATTCCCCGGAAGAAGTCGCGCATGCCAAGTTGCACGCATGGGATAACATCAAGTTCTTTGCTGGATTCGGCACACTGATTCTTTGCGCGGTGGCGACCTACGAATTTTATGGCACCACGAATGTCTGGCTCATCGCCGCCTGCGCAATCCTGCGCTGCCTGCTCATTGCCATCTTCCTGAAC
>CAIPBM010000126.1 GCA_903863295.1 uncultured Verrucomicrobiota bacterium
CGCGCTGGCCGCGCGCGCCGGATTGATCCTGCTCTTCATCGGGTGCCTGCTCGGATTTTGGTCCGCCTCCTATGGAACCAAGCGGGTCATGCAGCGCCAGGCCCCGGAAATCTATGGCGCGCGCGGCGTGATGAAGTTCCCCCATGGCCTGCCGCTCCACGCCATCCAATATCTGCCCGTGCAGAGCTGGCTCATGGCGCAACTCCGCCTCGGCGAAACCACACGGTTCGATCTCGTCGCGGCCAGCGCGCTCGGCATCAGCCTGCTCACCGTCTACGCCCTGCTGCAAACCCTCGGGGGCCGCGCCCGCTTCGAGTTCAGCCCGGTCAGCGCCCTTCTCTTCGCCGTCGCCCTGCTGCTCTTTGGGCTTCCCTTCCTGGTCTGCGGGCTGGCGATGCTGGGTTGCTGGTGATGGGATGGCCCGTGGCTTGGAGAGACTAGGGAGCTAACCTATTTAAGCTCGCGTGTCTTGGGTGTCTTTGGAGGAAGGATGAGAGAGGAGAAGCTTGAGAGTTAGAGATTGGTGGCTAGTATAGTAGGCTTGCTTTTGGGTTTTTGAGCGTATCATTTTTGCGTCAGGATGCATTGGCGTGTTTTAAGTTTGGCTGAATTGCTAAGGACGCCCGTCCGCTTTTCCCGTGACCACTTAGCTATTTGTTTAGTTATTGCTGGAATGCGATGCAACCTCATGGCAGTATAAGGCTTGAATACATTTTTAACTCTGGTCTCGAAGTGAATATTGCTGAGAATTTCACCGTACCCTGCCGGACAGCCTTACCGGGTCCAGAACTAACGCTGCTTCAAGAAGCCCTCAAACGGGGTCTCCCAATCGGGGGAGGAGAGGCAATTTACTTTCGTGAACCGCGGCTGCCTACAGGTTTTCCCGATTTGGTTGCGGTCTATTCAAAACAGAGCTCGTTTACCTTATCGCCTAGCCGTTTGAAATTAGACGTATGTCATTTGCGCTTGTTATACCATATTCACTGCGTGGGGAATGCATCAGTAGAAGGTTTGGTTAATGCCCTCATGTGGAAGACCCGCGATTTAACAACACGTATTGTGGAACTGGAAGAATCAAACCTTGTTCACATTCGAGGAAAGAATATTCGTCCTAAGGCCTTGAATGAGGTATTTGCTGCCTCCAAGATTGTCGCCTTAGAAGCGAAAATTGACCATTGGCAAAAGGCTTTATCCCAAGCAGTGGCTAATACATGGTTTGCTTCGCAGAGCTATATTTTATTACCCAAAGGACGTGGGGCGCTCAGAGCAGCCACTGTAGCGCAACAATTTGGGGTGGGCGTTCTTGTTTTTGATGGACTAAGGACAACTCGTTTAGTAAGATCATCTAAATTAGATATTCCATCTTCTTACGGATCGTGGTTAATCAACGAGTGGGCAATTAGAAGCTGGTTCACTGGGGAACAAAATGATAGACCTTGTGGCTCTACAAATAGCGTTCCCCGAGGTTTCGGATATCCGGTTGATCCACACGACTAGCGGTCAACGATACGTATTCCGGGTTGATTACTCAGGTGCCCCGGCCATCCTGAAGATCGTAAAAAAAGGTCTTATTGATCTCGCACGGGTACAGCGTGAGATTGAGGCAGTCCAACGGCTCAATTCGGCTTACGTTCCGCAAATTATATCCTTTGGCTTACGGAAGGTTGCGGCGGATGATCAGGTATTTATCCTCGAACGATTCATCGAGGGGCAATCTTATCGAGAAAAATTGCGAGCGCTAGCTATACAAAACGTCCGGGACGTTATCATTTTGATCGATGCTTTGCTTTATGCTTGCCGTGACTTCGAGGCGGCCAAGATTGTGCACAGAGATATTAAACCAGACAATCTTATGATCGGAAACGACGGCAAGATCTGGATAATTGACTTTGGTATTGTACGCCATCTTGATCTTCAATCGCTCACTGCGGACGGTCTTTATGGCGGCATTGGTACACTCGGTTATGCTGCCCCTGAGCAATTCCAAAATATAAAGGCGGATATCAACGTCCGAGCCGATCTCTTTGGCTTGGGTGTGGTGGCTTATGAAGCGTTAGCAGGCTTCAATCCCTACTTGCGGGGCCTCCATTCGTCGCAGGCAGTAATTAAGCGAATGGAGACCGAAACGATTCCGATTATCGCTATTCCAGGCGATACCTCTGGCGTTTTTGGTAAGTTTATCGCTTCGCTTATACAGCGCTTTCCGAGTCGACGGCCCCAGACGGCCAACGAAGCTATTCAGTGGTTTGAGGTAGTGAAACAACAGTACCCTTGAGGAGTCTTATATGGAGCTATATCTGCAATTTGGATATGGGATGATGACGCACACAACCGAGCTCTTACGAGCTTGGGGAGCGGGAGGAACAATTCTAAGTCCGCGAGATTTGAGTGCACCACAATTAGTCCGTATGGCTAATTCGATTTCGGCTATTGGCAGGGAAGCTCTTTTAGACCCTCAATGTTTTGCGCACGACTGCACTCATAATCGATTAGTCGCACACGAATACTTCCAAAGATACCAAGAAAATCCTACCGGATCATTTACAGGAGGCGTTGCAACCGCTGGTCTGCTGAATGAATTAGCCGCTCTTGCTCGCTCTATGGGTGTGACCCGACACATCTTGCCAGGACCTGTAGCTCGTCCCGTAAATGATGATTGGTTTAGTTTTCAAGAAAATACTATAACCGAAGCGCCCACGCATTTTGGCAATGATCCCTTGATTGCCACTATTGCCATTTCTAAGGAAAGCATTTTAGACGAGGCACAAGTAGAGGCGGTGGTAGAAAGAGCAGCACAGTGGAATGTTCAAGGCTATTACATCGTCGCAGAATCCCCATCTCCTTACCTGATCGATAATCCCGTTTGGGTGGCAAACCTGCTCATTTTAGCGTCAGGACTTAAATTGCTGGGTCGGCAGGTTATTCTTGGCTACTCGAACCATCAGTTTCTAATTGCAGCAGTCGCCAATGTGGACGTTATAGCTTCCGGGACTTGGTTGAATGTACGTGCACTTCCTTCGATGGATAAATTTTATGAAGCCGATGATGGCGATATTTCTCGTCGCACGACTTGGTATTACTGCCCGCAAGCACTGAGCGAATACAAAATTCCTTTCTTGGACATAGCTAGACGTAGAGGACTGCTCGCTGATATGAGGCCTGATCCGTCTTTGGGATCAACGTATGCCGATATGCTGTTTTCGGGAGCAGCCCCCACCTCTATCAACTGGGGAGAACAGAATGCCTTTAGGCATTATCTCACATGCTTGCAGGGGCAGGTAAGTGTATCTCGGCATCGCACTTATCAAGACACTATGGATGCTGCTAATGCTTTATTAGACTCTGCACAGACTAATCTCGCGACATTGAAACGGAATGGTGTACTCGCAGCGGATAGAGATTTTAGCCCAATCCTCGACGCAAACAGAAGCGCTCTACTTCTGCTACATGATGCTCGCGGCGAAAGATTGAGTCGGGCATGGTAAGTTTTCACCTTTAATTTAAAAAGTGATCAGTCACCGTTTCTCTCTTCGCCTTACACAATAGGCTTGGATTCGACCCCTAACGGGGTCGGTTCAGAGAGAAGCTGGGTTCCGGTGGTGGCGACCGCTGGTGCGGTCTTACCACCGGCTAGGGTGATGGCAAGCCGCCGGCTTGCGAGGATGGAGGAAGCAGGGAATGGGACTGGGATGGTTTCAATCTGGAGCGTTAGCGATGCGTTTCCTCTTTTTCGTATTTGGGAAGCAGTTGAGGGAGAGACTGGGGGACGCTTCAACCCGATGATTTGCGGGTTCGACCGGATGAGGGTTTGGCGCGAAATGGAATTTCGCGTGTACAGGGGGGCGTTCCCAAGTGCAACTTGGGAACGAGGGGGAACATTACTCCAAATCATAACCCCACTTTTAGGATGTCAAGCTAGGTTCGAGCTTCTCCATCTCCTGTGGATTTTTTCCTTTCGCGCAAATTGCGGCTCTCGCCTGATGAGAGTTGCTCGCTTTGAGGGTGCCGCCATCTACAGCGGTGGGAACAATCTCCGAGTTGAATAGTTAGAGGTCCATCGACTTCGCTGCGCTTCGCTCAGGATGACGGAATTTTTGGGGAGTCGCTCACGCGACCTGTCGTACGGAGTGCGACGGCTACCGGAGGCGGGGAGGGCTACTCGATTTCTTCGAGGTTGCGGCCTTTGGTTTCGATGCTGAAGCGGTGGGTGACCCAGGCGCCGAGGAGGGAGGTGCCGACCAATATATATAGGAGCGTAGCGGTGCCGATGTATTTGAGGAGGATGGGGAAGAGGTAGGCGGTGGTGACGGCGCCGATCTTGGCGAAGCTGGCGGCGAATCCGGCGCCGATGCCGCGGAAGCGGGTGGGGAAGACTTCGCCGGCGATGAGGTAGGTCATGGCGTTGGGGCCGAGGTTGGTCATGAAGTTGAAGAGGATGAAGCCAGCGAAGATGAGGGCGAACTTGACGGGGCCGGTGGCGTAGGCGGAGCAGGAGGCGATGAAAAGGCCAAGGGCGCAACCGACGAAGCCGAAGATCTGGAGGGTGATGCGCCCGACTTTATCGGCGAGGATGACGGCGGCGACGATGCCGACGACGAGGAGGAGATCAATGACGGCTGCGCCCTTGGCGCCGAGCATGTCCTGGAGGATGACGGAGCTGAGGTTGCTGGCGTCGGGGTTGTGAGGCGCGCCGACGGAGGCGGCAAGGATGGTGGGCGTGAACATGCCGATGCCGTAGGTGCCGAGGTCCTGCAGGAACCAGGGAACGGAGGCGAGGATGGTGGCGCGGCGGATTTTATCGGAGCTGAAGAGCTGGGAGAAGCCGGCGGGCCGTGACTTGGGATGGAGGATTTCGGCACCGAGGAGCACGCGCTTGGGGTAGCGGGGATTTCGCCAGAGGAGTTTTTCGAGTTCGCGCTGGGCGAGCGCGGTCTTTCCCTTGGCGACGTGCCAGTGGGGACTTTCCGAGATGAAGAGGCGTCCGATGATGACGAGGATGGCCGGGATGATGGCGGCGGCGTACATGAGCCGCCAATCGCTGATGGCGGAGCGTTCCCGGAGGATGAGGTAGCCGAGCACGGTGCCGGCCATGGCGCCGACGGCCTGGAATCCGAAGGCGCTGAGGACGAGGCGTCCGCGGACGCGGCTGGGGATGCTTTCCGAGAGCATGAGATGCGCGGTGGGGTAATCGCAGCCGAGCGCGACGCCCATGCCGAAGAGGAAGAAAATGGTCCACGCGAAGCTGGGGCTGAAGGCGACGAGGACGAGGAAGATGGTGAAGATGACCATCTCCGCGATGAACATGGTTTTGCGGCCGAGGGAATCGGCCAGGCCGCCGAGGGCGGTGGCGCCGATGAGGATGCCGAAGAGGGAGGCGGCGCCGACGAGGCCTTTCTCGGCGGCCTTGAGATGGAACTCGAGCGACATGAGGGGGAGGGCGACGCCGGTCATGAAGACGACGAGGCCCTCGAAGAATTTTCCGGCGGTGGCGAGGCCCCAGATGCGCCACTGCATGGAGGTGAGCGGGATATCGGCGAGGACGGTGTTGTCCGGCCAGCGCGGGGTTTCGTCGATGTAGTCTTGAACCGTGCGAACGGGTCTCTCGTCCATGGTGCCTTTCTGGATAGAGGCTGGGCGGGAGGTTGTAAAGGGCGCGGGAGGCCTGGAGGCGAGGGATCGGCCATGCAATGGCCTCAGCAAGGGCGTTCCCAAGTGCAACTTGGGAACGAGGGGGGGATGGCGGGGGCGAATCGCTGCTATCGTCACTTGCGTTTAAAGTTCAATTGGACTTAAATTCCCGATCTCTATGAAACTGCAATCCCTTCTTTTGGCCCTGGTCATGGGCGTGTGCGCTTTGGCTTCCTCAACCCCGGTGGAGGCGCAATCGGCCTACAAACTGGAGCACAATGCGCGCAAGGCGCTGCGGCAGCTTTACGCGAATAATGAGAAAGCCCGGGAAATCGGCGCGCAGGCC
Organism: uncultured Verrucomicrobiota bacterium; assembly: GCA_903863295.1. GTDB lineage: Bacteria > Verrucomicrobiota > Verrucomicrobiia > Methylacidiphilales > UBA1321 > JABDGH01. Next base: position 5,975 of record CAIPBM010000126.1, read on the forward strand.
ACGGCGGTTTTGGTTTTCCCTTCGATTGTGAAGGCGGGATTCTTTATCGGCGGGCAAAGCGGCAACGGTGTGCTGTTCAGCAATGGCGAACCGGTCGGGTATTATAATACGTCCTCGGTTTCGTATGGACTGCAATTTGGCGGGCAGACTTTTGGTTATGTGCTTTTCTTCATGAACCACAAGGCGCTTTCGTATCTGAACCAAAGCGGTGGATGGGAAGTCGGGGTGGGGCCAAGCATCGTGATCGTGGATACGGGCGCGGCGAAGTCGCTTTCCTCAACGACGCTGCAGAAGGACATCTACGCGTTTATCTTTGATCAAAAGGGGCTGATGGCGGGGATTGGGTTGCAGGGATCCAAGATCACGCAGTACACGCCGAGCGACGACGATAATTGATATGGTGCGCCCGGTTCTGTTTCTTGCGCTGGGTCTTCTCGCGATGAGCACGACCCTCAACGGCCATACCGTGGGGGTGCAGACGACCCAGGCGACGGGGCCGCTGAAGCCGGGTGAGTATTACTGGCAACCGGAGCTCTCGCCGGACGGGCCGGTGGTGGTCTTTGTCAGCCTGCCGCAGCAGGTGATGGTGGTCTATCGCAACGGGGTGCAGATTGGGCGATCCACGGTGAGCACGGGCGCGAAGGGGCACCAGACCCCGACGGGTGTCTTTGAGATTTTGCAGAAGAAGGAGGAGCACTACTCCAATGTCTATAACAACGCGCCGATGCCTTACATGCAGCGGTTGACGTGGAGCGGGATTGCGCTACATGCCGGGCAGTTGCCGGGATATCCGGCCAGTCATGGGTGCATCCGGTTGCCGTATGCTTTTTCGCAGAAGCTTTATACGGTCACGCAAAAAGGGGGAACGGTGATCATTGCGGATGAGAAGTCGCCGGGAGCGGCGTTTGCGGCCAGCCCGGGAATCGCGCTGGCGCCGAAGGATGCGTCGCCGGGGACGTTGCCACCGCTGGAGAATGGGCAGTACCAGTGGATGCCGGAACGGAGTGCGAAGGGGCCGGTGACGATCCTGATCAGCGGGGCGGACCGGAAAATGTATGTTTATCGCAACGGCATCCTGATTGGCCGGGCTGCGGTGGAGATCAAGAATCCGAAGCGGCTGCTGGGGGGACAGGTCTTCACGCTGCTGGAGGGGACGTTGAACCGGACAAGTCCCTTTGCGCCGGGACGCCGGGCGCGTCCGTGGATGGAAGTGGATAGCGACGAGGCGGGGAAGACGGTGACGGGGGATCAACTGGCGAAGCGGATCCGGATCTCGCCTGATTTTGCGCGGAAGGTTTACGACCTGATCACGCCGGGGACGAATGTGGTGGTGACGGATGAGCCGGCGCTGCGCGATGCGGATTCCAACTTTACGATTATATCGAATGATTAAAGCGGGATGCCATTCCCATCAATAATGCAACGTCTTCACCTTGCCGCGGAAGATGTAGTAAATGCTGATGGTGTAAGATAAGACCAGCGGCACGCCGATTCCGGCGATGATGAGCAGGATGCCGAGGGTCTTCTGGGTTGAGGCGGCATTATAGATGGTGAGACTATTGTCCACATTTGGGCTGGAGAGCACCATGTTTGGATAATAGGTAAAACCGAAGGTTGCCATCATGAACGCCATGCCTGCGCAGGAAGAAAGAAAAGCGATGAATTCCCTGCCCTGATAAATCGAACGCGGGACATTCAGCAGGACGAGCATCCCCAGAATGGCGATGACAAATACCTCAGGCCGGGCCAGGGCGGTGGACCAGACGTAGGGGACATGGACCAGGGTGTAGAGATTGAAGATCGCGTAAAAGGCGAGGAAAAGCCCGATGAGGTAGGGAATCCAGCCCCGGATGATGGCTTGAAGTTCACCCTCCGTTTTCAGCAGGACGTAAATGGCCCCGTGCATGGCGAAGAGAAAAACAGTGGTGACGCCCATGAGGAGGGCGTAGGGATTGAGGAGATTGAAGGTGCGATCAGAGAGCTCAAAGTGCTCGTCGAGCGGAACGCCCTGGACGACGTTGCCCATGGCAACGCCGATGATGAACGCGGAGAGGATGCTGCCGAGGCTGAAGGCGATGTCCCAGAGTTGACGCCACCAGGGCCAGACTTCCTTGCTGCGGAACTCAATGGCCACCGCGCGCAAAATGAGGGTGAAGAGGAGGAAAATAAACGGGAGATAGAAGCCGGAAAAAACCGTGGCGTAGGCTTCCGGGAAAGCGGCGAGGAGCGATCCGCCGCCCACGACGAGCCAGACCTCGTTGCCGTCCCAGACGGGACCGATGGCGTTGAGCATGATTCGGCGATGCTCATCTTTTTTGACCAGGAGATGAAGCACGCCAACGCCCAGGTCAAAGCCATCGAGCATCGCATAGCCGGTGAAGAGAACCCCGACGATGAGGAACCAGATGGAATTTAGATTAATCAGGTACATCTCAGGTTCTCGATTTGTCCACCGGGATGAGGGCCTGCCAGCTCTTCGGCATTTCTTCGCTCTGCTCGGTCGCATCGGGCCCGTGCTGGATTTTGCGCGTGAGAAGATAGATGAAGACCAGGAAGAGCAGCGTGTAGACAAACGCGAAAAGGATGAGCGAGAAGACAATTTCCTCCGCCGTCACGACACGCGACATGGCATCCGAGGTCTTGAGCAAATTGTAGACGATCCACGGCTGCCGGCCTGACTCGGCTGTCATCCATCCCGCCTCATTGCAGATTTGCGGGCCCAACACGGAAAAGATCAGGACGACGAGAAACCAACGCGAGACCCACCAATCGGTATTGAAGAGCCAGCCTTTCCACCAGAAAAAACAGCCGACGATGACAATGCCAAACAGCGCACTGCCCACCGCGATCATGAGGTGATAGGCCTGGAAAACGAGCGGCACGGTGGGCCAGTAGGTCCGGCGCAGGGTGGTGAGTTGTTCGGGCGTGGTGGCCTCGGGGTGGCGGAGTTGAAGGAAAGCGTCAGACGGCAGATCGGTCAGGCCGGTCACCGGTTTGCTGAAATCGTGGTAGCAGAGAAAACTGAGCATCCCGGGGACGGCGATGGCGTGATCGGTCTCGGTCTTCATGTCGACCCAGCCGACGACATTCATCGGCGCGTAGGCCTGGGTATGAAAAACGCCTTCCATGGCCGCGAGCTTGATCGGCTGGTTGACCACGACACCGCGCGCGGTGGCATCCGCGCAGATCATCTGCAGGCATGTTGCCACCGTGGCGAAAGCGAGCCCGACCTTGAGCGAGGCCCGGGCGAAATCGGTGTGCACGCTCCGCAGGACGTAAAACGCGCTGATGCTGACGACGAGAAACGCCCCGGCCATCCAGGCGCCCATAAGGGTGTGGCAAAGACGGTCAATGGAGGAGGGATTCAGGACCATCGCCCAGAAGTTATCGACCACGGCGCGCACAGTGCCAAAGTCGTCAGCCGTGAGGACGTGGCCCGGTGGCAGTATCGTGGAAACGCCGTGAACCGTCTTCTCCAGGTGGAATCCGGCGGGCGTCTGCATCCACGAATTCGCCACCACAATCCAGAGCGCACTGAAGTGGGAACCCAGCGCGACCATGCAGGTCGAAAAGAAGTGGAGTCTCGGCCCGACCCGGTCCCAGCCGAAAAGCAACAGCGCGAGGAAGCCCGACTCAAGGAAGAATGCGAAGAGTCCCTCCGAAGCAAGGACGCTGCCGAAGATATCACCGACGAAGCGGGAATAGCTCGCCCAGTTGGTGCCGAACTCAAATTCCATGACGATGCCGGTGGCCACACCGATGGAAAAAGTGAGCGCAAAGATGCGGGTCCAGAACCGGGCCATGTTGTGGTAAAGCGGATTACCGGTCTTCAACCAGATGCCCTCCATGATGACGAGGATCATCCCCAGCCCGATGGAGAGGGGCGGGTAGATATAATGAAACATGATCGTGAAGGCGAACTGTACCCGCGCCAGAATTTCAACGGTCATGACGGCAAGCTAACCCTTGCCTGCGTGGATGCAAGCATGGGCCGTGTGATTTGATTTCACACGGCTGATGAGCAACTAATCGCGAAGCCCGGGTGAGGCTTCGTTTTTTCCGAATTTACTCGGACATATCGGCACCCTGCAGCTCTTGAATCTGCGGTTTGCCCACGGCTGGGGTCACGAGCGTCAGCGTTGAGCCGATAATTTGACCGCTGGAATTAAGCAGGGTCTTCTGCTTCACGAAATAATTCTGTCCCGCCTGAGCCGTCAGGTTGACCTGACCCGATTCACCCGTGATGACATGCGCACCGGGAGTGATGGGACTGTAGATGAATGAACTGGAGGAAACGATGCCCAAGAGCTGCCCATCGAGACTGATCTGATGCGAATCGGTGGCGGGAATCAGGCTTCCCTCCTTGAAAACATAGAGCCCAGCCTTGCCCGCCGGGGGCGTGAAGGAATTGGACGCAGCCCGGTACTGCGGCGGCGGCTTGGGGGTGGAGGCACAACCGATGAACAGAAAAGGAAGAACCAGCAAGGGGAGGAATCGGAGATAGTTCATAGATCATTGAGACAAGCCGAAGTCAGGACAATGGTCGAGACCGGAATCATCGGTGAATGGGTCTCGTTGTCCGGGGCGCCGCAGGAGACAGGAAACGCCGAACCGCAAGATTATGTCACCGTTTGCGAAAAGCATCGCTTCCTGTGTGCGTTGCACACCCAGACAACAAGTTGTCTGGGCCAACAGACATTCAATTCCATGGTGTATATCTTTTCCTGTTCAAAATTCCGCGAGTTGGAAGAATGACTTCCTGATCATGCCGACGCCCAAAAAACTCAGCCATCTTGATGCCACGGGAACCGCCACCATGGTCAACGTGGGAGAGAAAGCCGTGATCTTTCGCCGCGCGACGGCAAGCGGGAGGCTCCTCTGCGCGCCAGCAACGATTCGTCTGCTCAAGAAACAGGCTTTGCCCAAGGGCGATGTCCTCGGCGTCGCGCGGATCGCGGGCATCCAGGCGGCCAAACGCACCGCCGACCTCATTCCGCTCTGTCATCCCCTTCCCCTCCACCAAATTCAAATCGATTTTAAAGTCAGCATCCGTGCCATTGAAATCTCCTGCACAGTGGAGACGGAGGCGAAAACGGGCGTCGAGATGGAAGCGCTGACCGGAGTCAGCGTGGCGGCACTGACTCTTTACGATATGTGCAAGGCCGTGGACAAAAAGATGCAGATTTCCGATGTACGGGTCGTGGAGAAGATCAAGCGATGAAAGTCGGACGCGTGACCTGCAGCGACCGCGCCTCGGCCGGCATCTATCAGGATGCGGGCGGCCCGGAGATTGAGCGGGTCTTCAGCGGCATCTGGCCGGAGCCGGTCGATTTTGTCGCCCGGATCGTCCCGGATGAAGTCGCCGAAATCACCGCCGCGCTTTGCGAATTGACCGATAATGTCGGCTGCCCCCTGATCATCACCACCGGGGGAACGGGTTTCGCGGATCGAGACGTCACGCCCGAGGCGACGCTTGCGGTCATCAAGAAGGAACTTCCCGGCTTTGGCGAGATCATGCGGAGCCTCTCGTTCGCCGTGGCACCGACTTCCATTCTCTCCCGCGCCACCGCGGGTGTTCGCGGACGCTCCCTCATCATCAATCTACCCGGCAATCCCAAGGCGATTGCACAATGTCTCCCTCCCCTCCTGCCCGCCATTCGGGAGGCTTTGCGGCATTTGAGTGAATAGGTTCCCCCAATTTCCGTCATCCTGAGCTTGTCGAAGGATCAGCTTCCGGTGACATCGGAATTTTCCTGCGACTTTAAAATCAGTGGAGGCTGATCCTTCGACAAGCTCAGGATGACGGATTTTTTGATCCGGCACTTTGGCTACGCCCGCATCTGAACATAAGCCTGCTTCTGCGGCCAGTTCAGGGCACGGAATTCACGCAAGGTCTCATGGCGTTCCGCTAACGGGATGCGCCGGAGATGGCGGAGAAAGCCAAGGGCACATCGCTGGGCCTCACGGTATCTCTCACGCAAGTGGGGTGTCGGAAACCGGCGATGGCTGCTGTCGAAAAGTTGACGCCTTAACCACGCTCCAACCGGTCGGGGTATCTTGCCGCCACCGCACAGGATCTGCGCAAATTTGCTCAGGACGAGATAGGTATCGATGCGGGCCTGGGTCTCCAGATTGCGCGCATACGATTCGCTCTCAATCGCCCGTTCGCCTTCATGGAAAAGGAGGGCCGCCTGCACCCCGTGCGCGATCTCCTCAATGAAGGTAATCAGCGCGGAGATATTGCGCTCGTTGAGGGTTTGGCGCGGATCGTTCGCCTCCAGCTCTGCAATGACGGGTCGCGAATAGAAGATGGCGACATAAAGCGAATCGCCCGCCTGCCGGAGAAACGTGCGCCCCGATGGCGCAAGATGACCGGCGCTTTCTCCCGCAAGCCGGTTGAGTAATGCACAACGGCTTTCCCCGATCACGCAGAACTCCAGGTTAATCGGGACCGGCGCGTAAGTGCGCTCCAGCAATGTCTGGATTTCCCGCAAAAGGGTCATGTCGGTCGAATCAGGATGGAAGGCGTGGCATGGAGATGCAGCAAGGTGTCGGCAAGATTATTGAGGGCCAGCCGGACGCGGCGGAATTCGTTACCGAGCATTTCAAAGATGGCGTGATGTTCCGTCCGCTTGGCCTGCGGATGTTGCGCGATGCAGAGGAAGGAAGCCTGTCCCACCGCCTCGTAAAAGCTCAACCCGGGCGCTCCGCGGCGCTCTGCATGGGACGTCACCCGCTCCGCAAACATCCCGCTGAGAAAGAGCGTATAATTCGCCATGTGCGTGCGCAGCAGGTAGGCCTGCTCCGGTGAACAGGTATTGAGGCGCATCATCATGTCCGAGACGTAGGAAAAACTGCGCGCGGTGACTTGGTTGTCCTGCGGGGCTTGGAGTTGATTGATATGCGAAAAGGCGAGCAGCATCGCGGCGACGTAATCGGTCAGCGCCCGCTCATCCAGCGAGACCCGCCGCAAAACGCGGCGGGTCAGGACATAAAAATAGAAGGCGGCGGAAACCCGCAGGCAGCCGGATTGATCGACGAGCGAGTTGTAGATGAGGTCGTGATCAAGAATGGCATCCCGTTCCTCTTCATCACTGAGCAGGGTGACGAGGGAGACCGCATCGCGCTGCGATTTGGCCAGCACCTGGACGACGAACGTAAAATCATCCGCGGTGAATTGCGTGCGACAGTTCGCTTGAATCACGTTTTCTACATAGCATAGACGATGCCATGTTTTCGCGGACACCTTGGAGAGCCGGAAAATCGGCCGCCCGCTATTTGGAACTAGGCGAGGGATTGCCCCCAATCGTCCACGGTCCATCCGGCCTCATGGAAAGGGAGGAGAAAAAGGTCCGCAGGCTGGTTCCCCACCCCTCGGGAAGCATTCGCGGGCCTTCGCCGAGATCGAGGTCACCGCAGTACAGGCAAATCTCGATGATAAAGACGCTGTTGTCCTTCCGGGTGATTTCAATGCGGTGATGGGGTTCAAAGACGCAGCCACTTTTTCGGGTGGCACTGTAGTCAAACGCGAGAGGCAAAGCTTTTTTGAGCTGTGCAATTTGGGCTTCGTCCAGGACGACGCGGGTATAAATCTTCTCCTCGTGAAAGGTGCCGTCTTGAGGGAGATAATCGAGTAGATTGGAGTGCTCTACCACGCGGATTTCCTTCGCGCGCGAGATTTCACTGAAGATCGCTTCCCGGAGAACCTGACATTGCACCAGCGGTGCGTGCTCCGACCACAAGACTCCCAGGATGACGAAGGCCAGGATAACAACGGGACCAGCGTATTTAACGTACCAATGCTTTTTCATGGGGACTCAATCATTCCGGATTCGTTACTTGTTGCGGCAGGGGAGGCAAGGGCGGACGGGGCGGTTTTGGCGGCGGCAATTCAGCGGGCTTCGAATCGTGCACCATGGCGGGCGGCGGGTTGACCGGTAAGGGCGCGACCTTGGCCGGGCTGAGGGGAAGTTCGATCCCGAATCGTTTTGCGTCGAGCGGGTAGAGCGTGCTCAGTCCGCGCAATTCGGCTTTGGCATGGGAATCTTGCCCTTGGTTGACATAGAATTGGGCCAGCTTCAATCCAATCCGAATCCGATCGATGGGATCCGTATAGGCGACTTGGGCTTTGTTGTATAATTTTTCCACGTCGGATCCGGCTTTGGGATCGTGAAGTCTTTGCAAAAGATCAGCGAGATTCTCCTCGGCCACGGGGCCGGTGCCGGGAGCGCCCAGGTAGTCCTTGAGCACGCTGGCCTTGGCCTTGAGTTGCCCCGTCACAATTCCCCGCTGTACCTTCTGTAACAGCAGCCAGTCATCGTGATCGGTGTGGGGCATGCTGGCATCCAGCAGCATGCTGGAGATCGGTTCGCGGAAGGGACGGTAGAGCGGATCGCCGACGACGGTGACCATCCATGAGAGCCCCCGGATGGAGGCGTAAGCGGACTCGGCAAAATAATCGCCGAGCAGAATCCGCTTCGTGAAGACATCGAGGTAAGGCGTCAATCCCAGCGAAGGTTCATAGACCGTACCCATGGTCGCCGCCGCCCCGTGGGCAATGAGCGGCCCGACCCAGTTACTGCCGGGATTGCGGACGGTACTCGCACTAAAGGAATGGAGATGATAAGCAATCGCCCCGCGCACGAACCGGTCAGGCGGCGTATTCCAGGGACCGCGCACATCGCTGCAATACCAGCCGAGATAGAAGGCGACCTGATTGCACGGATCGGTGTCGGGCAGCACATCCGGCTGGGCGTCGAACTTCACCGCCCAGCCATCCAGGATCAACATATCGCGGGCATTGCGGAGCCAGATATCGCCGAGGGTGTAGGGATCTTTCGGGTCAATCAGCCCCCGGGTATCGATCACCGCCAATCCCGCCAGCCGATGTTCCTCCGCGTAAAGCGTATCGTCGATCATCCGGTGCACATCCGCCGGACTCGGTCCGTCGAGCCGCGTCACCATGATCATGCTCTTGGCCATGTCGGGCCCCGCCCGGCAGGCCCCGACACCGCGACTGTCGAAAAAGAGATTCGGCACAAATCCACCCTTCGGCAGACCAAAGACCGGCAGCAGGGCCAGTTCGCTGTCCACCGCCGCCGCGTTGCTCTCCAGACCGGGAATCGCTTCCATGCGATCCGTGTCATTGGGATCAGGGGCGATCTTCAGCGGCACGCCGCGCATCAGGACAATGGCCCAGATATCGTTGCGCGTCGCGGCAATGAGCTGGAGCATGCGGCCATTAAAACGGACCTCGGTGTTCTGGCGGGTCATCCAATTTTTTTCCGTCAGGTAGCCCAAAATCGGACGCCGGATCGTATCATCGTATTGGACGCGCGTGATCTCTTCGGTCAGCGGGCAGGCAATGCCGAGGACCCGCTCCTCGGGGATATTGCGGCGGGAGGCATAATACTCGGCGAGGGTCTTGCTGTCGGGATCGGCGGAGTTGTAAACGACCAGCAAGTGATCCGCTAATTCTCCCGAGTCACCACTCAGGTTGGAAAGATGCAGGGCGTCGGCGGCTTCCAGTTCCGGGGGCGGCTGAGGTTGGAGTGAAAGCGAAGGTGCCGGCGCTTGGGTTGGCTCGGTGGGAACGGGCGCGGCATTCGTCACCGGTGGCGCGGGGGCGTCGGGCGCAGTCGTTTCCGCATCGTTGGTCGAGACAACCGGATCGTCTGCCCGAAGCCAAGAAACCGCATTCACCAAAGCGACCAACGCCAAAATCGAGGCGTATCGGGAGAACGGGGTCACGGTTTTTTAGTGGAGTTCAAATTCGAACTTCATCCCATCATAAGCCACACCGATTCCCGGAGGCAATTCCTGCGTCCGGTCGACATGACTTTTCTCGTGGGTCTGATGCGTGATGAAAGATTGCCCGGCACCGATGGCCTGCGCGGCCTCCACGGCGCCGCTGACATTCAGGTGAGTGGGGTGCGGCTTTTCCCGCAGTCCATCGATGATGAGGACGTCCGCGCCCCGGGCCAGTTCTCTTATCGGATCAGGAACCGCGGCGCAATCGCTCAGGTAAACCAGCAGCTTGCGGCCCGCCTGCGAAAAGAGAAAACCGAGCGTGGAAACCGCCCCGTGAGGCACCGGAAGCGGCGTGATCTCAAGCCCTCCCAATTCGAACGGCCCCGTGATGACATGCGGGATGACATGAACATAGCCGGGCACCTTCTTGGCCGGATTGAACGCGTAGGGAAAGGTGCGTTCAATTTGAGCCAGCGTCGCCTCGGAACCGTAGATCGGCAAGGGTCCGCCCTGCATCTCGCAAAAACGGCGCAGGTCATCGAAGCCCATGAGGTGATCGGCATGCGGATGAGTGAAAAGCACGGCATAGGCGCGATCCAGGTCTTCCCGCAACGCCTGATGCCGCAAGTCGGGGGTGGTATCAACCAGAATCTTGAACTCCGGCATCGAAAGATAAATCGAGGAGCGAGTGCGCTTGTCCCGGGGATCGTCCGAACGGCAGACCGGGCAGCGGCAGCCGATCATTGGCACCCCCTGCGACGTTCCAGAACCCAAAACCGTGACGGTTAATTTTGATGTCGAACCCATCTTGCTGCTTCGGAGTCTACGGGTTCATCGATAAAGGGCACGCATTTTTCCGAGCCGATCTCCACGCGAGATTTTACACCTAAAACGTGAATTCGCCTTGTTTTCCGTCGGTATCGCTTTAGAATCCGTTCACGTATGAGATCCCTTGCCGTCGTCGGCGCGCTCTGGTTCCTGGCGGCCAGTTCGCTCGCTACGGCCCAGATTCAGGTCTCCGCCCAGACCTCGCGCACCAACTTCCTGCTTTTTGAGCGGGTCGATCTTAGCGTCACCATCACCAACCTCGGGGATACCGATCTCATCCTGAATAATGACGAAGGCCAGCCTTGGCTTTCCTTTCTCGTCTCGCACCATACCGAGCACAATTACCTCCCCGTCCGTCCGGAACGGGACAGCAATTTCCAACCGCTGACGCTCAAGGCCGGAGCCTCCAAGACCCTTCGCATCAATCTCACTCCGCTTTTTGCTTTCCGCGAGGAAGGCGATTACCGCGCCGCCGCCGTGATTGATCTGCCGGGACAGGGACAGGTTATTTCCGATAACGTCCCGTTCACCATCCTCAATGGGCACAAGGTCTGGAGCCAGTTGCATACCGTGGACGGTGACCAGCGTGTCTATTCGCTCATCCGTTTTTCTCCTGGGCCGGACAGCACCAGCCTCTACTTGCGCGTGGAGAGTCCCAACGAGAATCTGGTCTACGCGAACCTCTCGCTCGGCGAGCTGATCTCCAACATCGATCCCGATGTCTATTTCGATCCCGCCGGTAATGTTCACGTTTTGAATCCGTTTGCGATGGGCACTTATCTTTACACCCGCGCTAATCCCGATGGGAAAGTCGTCCATCAAGGGGTCTTCAAGACCTACAACCAGATTCCGCCCCGGCTCCGCAAGCTGCCCGATGGCAATGTCATCGTGGTCGGGGGCTTGGAAGTAGATCCGACTGCCCCGCGCGAGAAACTCTCCAACGGCCAAGTCGCCCGGCAGACCCCGGCACCGACCGATCCGCCCGTGGCGGCTCCCCAATAAGGCCTGCTATTCCACCGTTCAGGGCTGGGTCGAAGACAGCGAAAAACCTAGCTCTTCAACTGCATCTCCAGATGCGAAATCTGGTCACGCAACGAGGCGGCCTGCTCGTAATTCTCCGATTGCACCGCCTGCTGTAAATTCGCGTGCAACGCCTTCAGGCGCGTCTGGTATTCCTGCGCCCGGGCCGCACGCACCGGCACCTTGCCCTTGTGATGGATACCCTTGTGCATGTCCTTCAGGATCACGCCGAGGCCCTCCGAGAAAGTCACGTAGCATTGAGGGCAACCGAGTCGGCCCGTCTTCTTGAAATCGGGCTGCGTAAAGCCGCACTGTGGGCAGACGAGCTCTTCGGAGCCGTTGGTCGACTTGATCTCATCCGCCGCACCGAGGCCCAGCAACATGTCCGCCAGGGAAAAGCCGGCCGGATCGGCCACGCCTTTTTCCTTCGCACATTTTTCGCAAAGGTCGATCTTCTGCATCTTGCCGCTGATAATCTGCGTCAAATGTACGGTCGCGTTTTCGGTCTGGCAAACTTCACAAGTCATGGGAATGGGGGCGTCGGGCGACGCTTCAATACTATACGCTAAAATCAGTAAATGGGAACGCCTGTATTTTGCGTCTTCTCCCGGAAATGCTTGATGAACTCCAGCGTGACTGGACCCGCCTTGCCGGGCCCGATCTTGCGTCCGTCCACCTCGTTGATCGGCACCACTTCCGCGCCCGTTCCGGTCAGGAAGAGCTCGTCAGCGACAAACAGATCATAGCGCGTCAGGTTGGCTTCCAGGATTTCCCGGCCCATCTCACGGGCCAGGGTAAACATGAGGCGGCGGGTGATGCCGCCCAGCGCGCCGTCCGAGACATGCGGCGTGAAAATCTTCCCCTGCTTGACCACAAAAATATTGTCCGCCGTACATTCGGCCACGAAGCCCTGCTGGTTGAGCAAGATCGATTCCTGGGCGCCGTAGAGGTTCCCCTCGATCTTCGCCAGGATGTTGTTGAGGTAGTTGAGCGACTTGATCGCCGGGCTCACCGCGGCGGCGGAGACCCGTTGGGTGGGCACCGTATTCACGCGCAGGCCCTCGGTGTAATACTTGGCCGGGTAAAGCTCGATCGTGGTCGCGATGACAAAGACCGTCGGCTTGGCGCACTTCTTCGGGTCAAGGCCCAGGTCGCCCTTGCCGCGTGTCACCACCAGGCGGATATAACCGTCGCGGAGCTTATTCTGGCGCACCGTCTCCAGCACCACCTCATGCATGTCCTCGCGGGAAAGCGGGATGGTCAGCAGGATCGCCTTGGCCGAGTCGTAAAGCCGGTCGAGATGCTCGTCAAAGAGAAAAACCCGCCCGTTGTAAAAACGAATGCCTTCAAACACGCCATCGCCATAAAGCAGGCCGTGATCAAAGACGGAAACCTTCGCGTCCGGTTCATTGACGAACTCGCCATCCAGATAGATTTTCAAATGCTGCATGAGAACCGGTATCCTCGCGCATTCAGCCCGTTTCGGCAAGCATGCCCTCTAACCAATGCTGTACTACTTTGGTAAGAAACGGCGTTTCGATCGCTTTTCCAGTTTGAAGGAATAATAGGCAAAGACGAGAAGCACGGTTAAAAATAATGTAAGCTTCGCTAAGTCCATAAGGTTGCGCTGTAGATTATGCGGAAGGGTACCTAAGAAAGAGAGCGAGGGATTATTAGGGTCGAAATAGACAGGGTATGATACGCCCAACTTATAATCGTTTCCACTGGATGCCTCACCCACATACCTCTGACCGGCAACAAAGTACTCATACTTTACTTTATTATGATTGTCCGGTTCGTATTCAATCGGTTTGCCTTGAGTTATATGTGATGCTTTTTCCCTCTCGACCTCCCCCAACCATAAGCTTGCGGCAACCATCACACAGATAATACTTAACCCCGTCAGGGTCATCAGGATTTTAAGTGCACTACTCAATTTTTGCGGCATACCCAAGTATGGCAAAATTCACAAAGAGGCTGAACTTCGATTTACAAATGCAGAAAATTTCAAAGTAAGACGTACCCTCTACCTCCCCGAAACCTCAAATCCCCCGCCCAGCGCCTTGTAGAGGTGCACCGTGGCGACTCGCTCCAGGGCCATCACCTGGACACGTTGCGTTTCGGCTTCGAGTTGTA
>CAIPBM010000127.1 GCA_903863295.1 uncultured Verrucomicrobiota bacterium
CCGGGGGCTGATCCTTCGACAAGCTCAGGATGACGGAGGTATGAGCGACCGTTGATCGCCGCTGCAAGCTTACCGGATATAGAACGTCTCCGGCGTCCAGCGCTTGTTCTTCAGCGTAACGCGCTGCCAACCCGATTTGTCGTTGGTGGCAACCCAGCGGCGTTCTTCCTTGCGATAATGCCAGTCCTTGTCGACTTGATAGTAAATCTGGCGACCACAAATCTCGAGGATGTTGCAGATCTCGTGATTGTGATGATTTTCCTGGTCGTAATCGGTCAGGATCGGATTCGCCATGTGTGAATAGAGACCGTTCAATTCCCGCAGCAACGCCGATTCCTTGGTGCCAAGATCGCGGACATTGAGGCCGAGCTTGCGGGCCTCCCGCGTGGTGATCGGATAGGAGTGCGAGGGATAAGTCGAGTTGAGCTGGCGGCTGATTTGCTCGGCGCGCTTCCCCGTCGGCATGTGATAGCTGAGCAATTCCTGGCAAATGCGAATGGAGAGCGAACTGGAGCGATCAAGAGCACCAATGACGAGCGGATGCAGGTACCGGTAAACCTCGGGATAAGGATTCCCCTTCACCCGTTGCTCTTTCCAGAGGCGGAGAATGCGCGAGACCTCATCCTGGCTGACGGAGACGATTTCGTTGCGGCTGTCGACTGGTGAAAGCTGGTGCTTCAGGCTGGTATCGACCGCTGTTAAATAGGAGGTCGGGCCCATGTGAATTTCGTTCGCGCCCAGGGCAACCATGGTTGCGGCAGACGCGCACTCGAACGGCGCATAGAGCACCACGCGCTTGAAACGGCTGCGGAGCAGGTGAACGAGCCGGAGCGCGGCCTCCGGATTGCCGCCGTCTGACTTGAGAAAAAGTCCCACCGAAGTGCCCTGCGTTCGCGTGTCGAGGAGTTGCGACATGGCCATGACGTCGTTCTGGCAGATGGAGCCGCCCGACGAGGTCCAGTAGGCCAGCAAGGGCAGGCCCATTTCTTTTTCAAACCGGTTGAAAATCGCCTGCGTTTCCTTGGTATGAATCGGGGCGCGCTTGGTGGGAGCCGGACGGAGCGCGATTCCGTTATCAGGCGTGAGCTTGGCGCGGGGACGTGGCATGGGATGGTTAGCATGTCACGTCAGTCGATGCCGCGCAAGGAGGGGATTGCCTATTCAGTCCGTCATCCTGAGCCTGTCGAAGGATCAGCTTCCATTGCATATACACTATATAACCTGATGACTGCCTTACCACCGTGGGCTGATCCTTCGACAAGCTCAGGATGACGGATTTTAAGTCTACACTCATGAGGCGCGCGCGGAAAAAGCCTCATCCAAAACGCGAAGGCGCCGCGCCATGTCGCGCGCCAGATTGAGCAGCACGATAGCGTATTGCGCCGGCATTTTTTGGAAGAGATGATAGAGCGTGGCGGCCCTGATTTCGATGGCGGTGACCGGCGTAAGAGCGCGGACGGTGGCGGCGCGCGGCACGGGATCGACCACGCACATTTCACCGAAGAAGGTACGGCTACGCAACGTGGCCAGAATCGTCTCTTGGGCGCTTCCCAGATGCTTGATGACTTCCACCTCGCCCTCGACCAGAATGAAGAAGGAATGCCCTGATTCACCCTCTCTCACGATTAACTCTACGGGGTTAAACGAGTGAACGATCCCCTCATCAGCCAGCAAGGTGAATGCAGGCAGGTTCAGGCCTGTGAGTACCGGCACGGTTTGAAGCGCCTGAAAGAGCTCGGGGGTCGTCGTGATCATAGGGACGGAATTTCTGGCGGGATCGAAGCGACTAAAATTAGCCTACCATCATTGGGTGAACGGTGCGAGCCGCTTTCCGGCTTTCGGTCGCGGAACAAAACCCGTATCGTCCGCGGGAATGAAGGGGATCGTACCGATCATAGGCTGGGGCATTCTGGGGCTGGCGTTACTACTAAGTTTCGGAACCGATCTCATGAACACGGCGCAGGGCGGCGCGATTGATCTGCGCAACCGTATCACCGGCGTGCGACTCCTAGTGCACGGCATCGATCCCTATCACTACAAATGGCACGAGCCAGAACCGGATCAGTATTGCGATCCTTACAACAACCCCAATCTCTCCGTCAGCAAAACGACCGCCACTCCCGCGCTTCTCCTACTCCATCTTCCCCTCGCGGTACTTCCCTATCGCATCGCTCAATTCCTCTGGTTCTTCGCGCAATGGGGATTGCTGCTGGGCACGGGCTGGCTTTGGTTGCGGCAGTGCGCCACCTCACGCCAACGCGGGTTGATTGCGCTCTTCCTGACCGGGCTCACTTATACCGCCGCGTGGCGCCTTCACGCGGAGCGAGGCCAGGCTTACGTGCTGCTTCTTTTCGTTTTTACCGGTTGGCTGACGATGACGCTCGATTCCAGGCAGCGCCATGGTTTTTTCACCGGTTTCCTGGCGGGATTTCTTGCGACCTTGCGCCCACCCTTTCTCTTGCTGGTTCCCTTCCTGGCGTTGCATCGCCGTGGACAGCTCCTCGGTGCGGCGGCGGGTCTCGCGCTCGGGGTTGCGCTACCCATGCTGGCCGATGTCACCTGCTGGTCCGACTATTTTTCCGCAATGCAGGCGCAGTCCACGTATTACCGCACTGACTTCGCGCCCCATTATCAGCAGGCCTATCCCGCCCGGATTGAGGGCATCCCGACACGCGATATCCTGGCCTTTTTCGTGCCAATTCCCTTCGCCGATTTCTCGGTTCATGCGTTTTTGCGCTGGCTCGGGTTCGCACCGTTCCCCGATTGGCCGGTCGTGCTCCTCGCGGTGATTCCCTTCGCCGTCTGGCTTTGGTTGTCGCGCAGACAAAAAGCCGGGAGCCTGCTACCCGCCCTGGCCGCGTGGCTTTTTCTGATCGATCTCTTTTTGCCCGCCTTCCGTAACAGCTACAATGATGTCCTCATCCTCAACCTCGTCGCAGCGGGTCTGCTCGTGGCAAAAGGCATTCCCTGGGCTGTATGGCCTTGTTTCCTCGCGTTGCCTGTCGGCTGGGCTGTCTACGCCCTCCTGCCGGAGCAGCCGTGGCTCATCAATCTGCCAACAATTTTCTTCACCCTGGGCGCAATTCTGTTTCTTTTTCCGCCCAACTTTCGGCAGGCTGAGGCACGAACGCCCTGACGAATTTGTATAACCGAACCCTATGCTGAATTTCATCTGGCTTGGATTGATCGGCCTCGCCGTGTTGATGGGAGGCTTCTGGGGCAATCTCGGTGATGTCGGCCAGGCGGCGATCGACCGCTCCATCTATGCCGTTTATCCGCTCGGCACGACCTTGCTCGCCGTGATGGTGCTTTGGCTGGGTCTTATGCGACTGGCCGACAAGGCGGGGCTCGTCCATCGACTCGGACTCGCGCTGAAACCGGTCATGGTCTGGCTCTTCCCGGAAGTGCCGCC
>CAIPBM010000128.1 GCA_903863295.1 uncultured Verrucomicrobiota bacterium
CCGAGGCCAATACCTTCATGGGCACCTTCGATCAAGCCGGGAATATCGGCCACTGTGACGCGACTGTAGTCGGGATATTCCACAACCCCGATCATCGGTTCCAGCGTGGTGAAAGGGTAAGGTGCGATCTTGGGATGGGCGTGGGAAATCCGGGAAAGAAGCGTCGATTTTCCGGCATTGGGATAGCCAACCAACCCGGCATCCGCGATCGATTTTAGTTCGAGCTGAAACTGGCCACGCTCACCTTCCTCACCATTTTCGTAACGGCGCGGGGCCTGGTTGACGGACGACTTGAAATTCATGTTGCCGCGTCCACCGCGTCCACCGGCGCAGAGGACAAATTTATCGCCCGCCTTGACCATGTCGGCCACTGGTTCGAGAATGGAAGGATCCTCGGGAACGGGGGCAAGATCCCCCTCGGCACGCTCGCCTTGTTCAATCGGCGCCTGGATAATTTCGTCGGGAATGCGGCTGACGACGGTACCCGGCGGAACCGTGATGATACAGTCCTCACCGGACCGGCCCGACATCTGTTTCTTCCCGCCGTTCTGCCCGTTCTTGGCGAACTGGTGCGGGGAATAGCGGTACTTGATCAGGTTGTTGACGTGGGGATCGACGACGATGACCACGCTGCCACCGCGACCGCCATTACCGCCGTCGGGACCGCCATCAGGCATGTTTTTTTCGCGGAGGAAACTGCAGGCTCCGGGCCCGCCGTTGCCAGCTCTCGCTACGATGCGGACGCGGTCGACGAACATAAGACAATTAAAGCCAATTGCGGTTCAACGCAATTGGCGAAGAAGCAATCGGAGGGCTTTAGGCCGCTTCGAGAACGTGCACCCGGCGGTTAACGCGGTCAAACTTGACCACGCCATCCGTGAGGGCGAAAAGGGTGTGATCGCGGCCGATGCCGACATTGGCCCCGGCACGGAAACGGGTTCCGCGCTGGCGAACAATGATGTTGCCTGCGATGACGGCTTCACTGCCGAATTTCTTCACGCCGAGACGCTTGCTAACGCTGTCGCGTCCGTTGCGTACACTTCCTTGACCTTTTTTATGCGCCATAGTGGTATCCTATTAGATCGTGATTTTGCCGACTTTAACGCGGCTGAGCTTCTGCCGATGACCGACGGTGCGATGGTAACCTTCGCGGCGTTGAAATTTGTAAGCAATGACCTTGCGGGCCTTGATCTCTTCCACGAGCTCAAGACCAACCGTGGCGCCGCTCAAGAGCGGGCTGCCCACCGAGTACTTATCGCCGTTGCCGACCATAAGAACATCCGAGATGGTGATTTTCTTTTCGCCTTCGGCGGGAAAATCGACCAATTCGATATCAAGGGTTTCCCCTTCGGTTACTTTGTATTGCTTTCCACCTGAACGAATAACGGCAAACATGATAGATTCCTTTAATTTAACGAGCCTGCAAGCATGCCTGAACGCACGGCACGCGCAAGAAGATTTTTACGAAGTCCGTGCAAAAATATGCGGCGGACTAATTTCAGCTCTTAGAACTCCAGGCTAAAGAGCTTGATCCCGCCTGTGTCCCGATGTGCGGCATAAGCGCTCTCATGCTGGAGATCAGCCCGGGTTGAAGGCGCGGAAAGATATTTTTCACCGATACCGTAAGAGGCCGGAGCTCCGGGAGAAATAATCACCCAGCCTTCCTTGGCTCCATCGACGAAAACGCCGCCAAGCTTTGGCTTGAGGACGACATTGGGATTAGGAGCCGATTTGACACCTGAACCCTTGGAAGATTGCGAGCTGTAACTGGAGGTATCGGGAGCACGAAATCCGGTAATGTCCGAAGCCGTGCTCGAATGAGCGGAAGTTGTGTTGACGCTGTTAACATCCTGGGCTGATGCCAGACCGGCCGAAAGAACCAAGAGAGCGACCAAACGGGAAAGCGTCTTCATAGATGTAATTTAGCATTTTATATGCCGGGGTCAACTTTTTAGGGAGCAGTGGCGGGCAGCTTTTTTGAGAGCTACCCGCGCTGCCGACCGTTACTGCGAAATAATCACGCGGCGATCCGAATCAGGCCCCGGTGGATTAGATTCCGGTTCAGGATTGGGCGTCGGGTTCACCCGCGGCGTATTGTTCATGCTGTTCTTGCTATCGGTGCTTTGTACGGTTCCGGGAATGGGGCGGCCTTCGTTGGAATAAGTTGTCTCGCACCCGGCCAAAACCAAAACCGATCCCAAAAGCAGGAGCGGCATATAGTGATTCATTTTCATAAATGAAGAGGTTGCATCAGATATGCCAATGCCTTTCTTGCACCTATCCCGTTGATAGACAGTCCTTGAGCTTACGGCACGATCACTGGTGCGTCTGCTATTTGCATGTCTACCCACCCGATCGCCGCCAAATGCCCGATTCCGCTTACTTGAGCTTTACAGAACCCTCAGCAGCATCCAATTCCACTTCGGCACCGTGGGGCAACATGACCTGCTCCGCAAAATGGCCGATGGGAGCTCCTGTAATACTTGGTACGCCAATCCCCTCAGCCTCCACCTGGAGCCGATCTTGAATCCGCTTTTCTTCCTGCGGATCGGCATGATCAAACTGACCGATAACCAGTCCCCCGATTTGCGAGAGTATCCCCGCCAACCGCAGATGCGTAAACATGCCATCCACGCGATAGGCTTTTTCTCCCGTGTCCTCTAAAAAGAGGATCACCCCACGAAAATCGGGCTCATAGGGGGTGCCGATTAACCGGAGCAGACACGTCATATTGCCTCCAATCAGACGTCCCGTTACGCGACCGGGAATGACGGTCTTGATCTCCCGCCTCAAAGAGGTCTCCCGTGAAAACAGAACCGGTGTGCTCCCCTCACCGTCCAACAATAGCCGTCGGCAGGTCGCCTCATTCCCCGGCTGAAACGCGCTCGATCCATTCGATCCGTGGAACGTGATCAAGCCCGCTTTGACCAAGATGGCGTTATGCATCGCCGTGATATCGCTGTAACCGATGAACGGCTTTGGATTCGCCCGGATCGCCGCGTAATCGAGCAAAGGCAATATCCGGCAGGAGCCATAACCGCCGCGCAGGGCGAAGATTCCTTTCACCTCGGGATCCTTGAAGCAGGCGCTGATGTCCGCCGCACGTTCTTCATCCGTCCCGGCCAGATAGCTATCGCGCTCCCGCAGGTATTGACCCGCTTTAATTTTAAATCCATACGAGGTCAGTCGCGCTATCGTCTCATCGATCAACTCCGGCTTTTCCGGCGGACTGGCCGGGGCAACCAAGCCAAGCGTATCGCCAAGGGCAAATCGGGGAGGAGAGAGAATTGAAGGTGCGCTGTTGGAGGACACGCGCTACTTTTAGAGCTTATTTGTCCAGCAAGCCATGAACAATTTTATCGCCTCCGTCCTCAATAGCCCGACCGTCTCCTCCTCCAAGGACCTCGCCCAATACCTGGCCGATCACGCGGACAAGCCGGAGATGCTGCGCGTTTACATCTACGTCGGCGTGGGAACCGTTGCCGCCCTTCTCGTGCAGCGGCTCACCAAAAGCGTTGTCAAGAAGGCCCTGCCCAAAAGCTCGCCGGATGTCGTCAGCAAAGTCACCGAAGCCATCCGCACGCCGCTCAGTCTGCTCATCTTCTCCTATTTCTTTATCGTCGGTTTCGATGCCATCACCGGCATGCCGCACGAACTCTGGATGCACGTCCATGAAAACCTCTATCCGATCTTCAATGGCCTGCTCGTTCTTGTCAGCGCCTTCCGGTTTGTCGACCTGATTGCGCAACTCCTCCGCCAGCGCTGGCAAAGCGAGACCGCCCATCTCGATCAACGCTGGGCCGACCTGATCGGGCTTTTTGGCAAGACCATCGTCTCTCTGGGCGCGGGACTCTTCATCATCGAGAAGATCGACCCCACCTTCAACATCATCCCTCTGCTCACCGGTGCCAGCTTTGTCGGTGCCGCCGTTGCCCTTGCCTCCCAAAACACCATCGCCAATGCCATCGGCTCGATGGAAATCATGATCGACCGCCTCTTCAAGGAAGGCGATCGCATCTCCTTCGACCAGTACGATGGCTTCGTCATTCGCATGGGCCTGCGCAGCATTACCCTCGCCGCCTTGACCGGGGAAAAGATCAATCTCCCAAATAAGGATCTGGTCGATAAACAAATCCGCAACTACACCCGGGGCAAATTCAACCGCACCACCATTGCTGTCGGCATCCGCTACGATCACACCCGCACCGAAATCGAGCGGGCCATCGCCGCAATGGACAAGGCCGTCCGCGCACATTCCCTGGTCGATCAATGCGAGACCAGCCTGAGCCGCTTCACGGATAACTACCTTGAGCTCCAGTCGATCTTCTGGGCCGATTATCAGAACGCGCTCGACTACAAAAAACTGGTCGGAGAAATCCAGCTCGAAATCAAAGGTGCCTTCGACCAGGAGCGCATCTCCTTCGC
>CAIPBM010000129.1 GCA_903863295.1 uncultured Verrucomicrobiota bacterium
CAACATCCAGGACGGGAGCATCGTCCATCTCGCGGATGATCTTCCGGTGCGCGTCGGCAAGTTAGTCACCGTGGGACATCGCGCGATTCTCCATGCCTGCACGATCGAGGACGAATGTCTCATCGGCATGGGCGCGACGATTCTGGACGGCGCCGTCGTGGGCAAAGGGAGCATCATCGGCGCCCACGCGCTGGTGACCAAGGGCACGCACATTCCGCCCGGTTCGCTGGTGATGGGCACGCCGGCCAAGGTCGTGCGCCCGCTGCGCCCCGAGGAAATCGCAGATATACGGAACTGGGCGGACCACTATATCGCGCTCGGGCCGTTGCATAAGAAGCATTTTGAGAAGTCTCCTGCGGGACTCCATTGAGCCTGACTTAAAGCGGAACTTTTAACCCTTCGGCTTTCGCTAATTTTTTCTGGTTGGCATCAAAGGTCAGGAATTCACGGGCTCCAAAATGGAGGGCGGTGGCCACGTGAAGAATATCGAAGCCCCGGTGTCCGTTGGCGTGGGTGTGCCGACCGGAAAGTCTTTCGGCGATTTGGTGCACGTCGCTCCAATCGGCCGCAACGACGACCACGGCTCCTGCGGCGATATTCGCCTGGACTTGAGCAAAAGCAGCCGCCCCGGTTGCGCGGTCGAATCCCTTGAGTGGATCCCGCTTATGCAAAAACTCCTGGTAACGAAGTGACTGGCGAAACTCGAAAAGCAGGAGCGAGTTGACGTGGAGCGGTTCCTTCATGCGCTGGGCATGGGCGATGGCCTGAGAGGTATTGTCCTGACTCCGGTAGAGGGCGCAAAGGAAGGAGGTATCGAGGGAGGCGATCATCCTTCTTCGCCTTCAAGCTCCGCCTCGCGCATGGCCTTGACTTCGGCGGCAGAGAAGACGCGGTCTCCCCAGACCGCTTTGATTTGTGCCTTCCAGTCCGGCTTGACCAACTTTGGCTTGGAAGTGACGGGCGGTACAAGACGGGCCACCACGCGGCCTCGTTTCGTGATTTCCACGGATTCCCCGTTATCGATCAAAGCGGAAACGCGCCGAAAGTTGTTTCGCAAGTCCGCCACGGTGGCCGTTTTCATGATAGAATTAATCTATCATGATGAGACCGAGAGTCAATGCGAGGAATTGCCTTGAGGCGCTCTTTCCAAGAGTTCCCGCAAGAATTTCCCGGTGTGGCTTTGCGGCTGCGCGGCGACAAACTCCGGCGTTCCTTTGGCGACGACCTGACCGCCGCCTTCCCCGCCTTCGGGGCCGAGATCGATGATGTAGTCGGCGCATTTGATGACGTCGAGCTGGTGCTCAATGATGACGAGCGTGTTGCCGGCGTTGCGGAGCTTGAAGAGAACCTGAAGCAGTTGCTCGATATCGGCGAAATGGAGACCGCTGGTTGGTTCATCGAGAATGTAGATCGTGCGGCCCGTCGCTTTCTTGGCCAGTTCGGCAGCAAGCTTGACCCGCTGCGCCTCGCCGCCGGAAAGGGTGGTGGCCTGCTGGCCGAGATGGAGATAGCCGAGACCGACCGTCGTGAGCGCCTCAAGCTTGTCCGCCGCTGCCGGGACGTTGCGGAAGAAATTGAGCCCGTCATCGACGGTCATGGCCAGCACATCGGCGATATTGAGACCCTTGTAGGTGATCTCGAGCGTCTCGCGGTTGAACCGGCGTCCGCCGCAGGCTTCGCAGGTCACATAGACCGGCGGGAGAAAATTCATCTCGATCTTGATCACGCCATCGCCCTCGCAGTGCTCGCAGCGGCCACCCTTCACGTTAAAACTGAACCGGCCCGGCCCGTAGCCACGCACGCGGGAAGAGGGCAGTTGCGCGAAGAGATCGCGGATGGAGTTAAACGCGCCGGTGTAGGTGAGCGGATTGGAGCGGGGCGTGCGACCAATCGGCGTCTGGTCGATGACGATGGCCTTGTCGATGAGTTCGAGTCCATCAATCGCATCATGTTTTCCCGGCGCTTCCTTGCTGTGATAAAAATGGCGGAAGAGCGCGCGGCAGAGGACATCGTTGACCAAGGTACTTTTGCCGGAACCGCTGACACCGGTGACACAAGTCATCAACCCGGCGGGAAAACCGACGGTAACATTCCGCAGGTTATTTTCCCGAGCGCCCATGACGCGGATCCAGCCATTTTGGGCCGGATGCCGGATCTTGGGCACGCGGATGGAGCGTTCCCCGGTGAGGAACTGTCCGGTGAGCGACTTGGAATTCGCCATCACTTCGGCGACCGTGCCCGCCGCGACAATTTGCCCGCCACGGGACCCGGCGTAAGGACCGAGATCGACGAGATAATCGGCGGCGCGAATGGTGTCTTCATCGTGCTCAACGACGATGACGGTGTTGCCGAGATCGCGCAATTCGCGGAGGGTTTCGAGCAGCCGCTCGTTGTCGCGTTGATGGAGGCCGATGCTCGGCTCATCGAGAATGTAGAGGACGCCGGTGAGTTTTGATCCGATCTGGGTCGCGAGGCGGATGCGTTGCGCCTCGCCGCCGGAGAGGGTGCCGCTTTCGCGATCGAGCGCGAGGTAACCAAGCCCGACGTGGTTAAGAAAGCCGAGCCGTTGCAGAATTTCGCGCCGGACTTCGCCGCCGATTTTTTCCTCCTGCGGGGCCAGATTCCAATTCTCCAGCCAGCGCTGCGCGGCGTTGATCGAGAGATGACTGAACTGGGCGATATTCAAACCGGTTCCCGGCGCTCCGCCAATCGTCACCGCGAGCACCTCCGGCCGCAGGCGCGCCCCGCCGCAGGTCTGGCAAACGATGCGGCTCTTGTATTGGTTGAGCCGGTGCCGGGTCATCTCGCTTTTGCTTTCCTCGAAGAGCCGCGTGAGTTGCGCGATGAGTCCCTCGAACGGCTTTTCCGTGGTGACCGTCTTACCCTGGCGCGTGGAGGTGAAACTGATTTTCTCCTCGCCGGAGCCATGGATGAGCGCGTGCTGGAAGGCGTCGTCACATTCGCGATAGGGGCGCGACATGGGCTGGTTGTAAGCGGTCGCGATGGCGGTGAGTTGTCCTTTGTAGAGCTTCTCCAGCGCGGGTGCGCTCCGTCGCCAGGGACCGACCGGCATGTCCTGCAGCTTCACCGTGTCATCCGGAATGAGGAGCTGCGGATCAAAGATCGATTCGGTGCCGAGGCCGTCGCAGACCGGGCAGGCGCCCTGGGGGCTATTGAACGAAAAATGGCGCGGCGTGATTTCGGCGTAGCGGTAACCGGTCTCGGGATCGAAGTTCTGGTTGCTCAGCGTCAATTCCTCGCTGATGGCGTCGGGCGGACCGAAGAGGATGGTGACAATGCCCGTGCCGGTCTTGAGCGCGAGCTCGAGTGAATCGGTCAGCCGCGTCTTGATTGCCTCGCTGATCTTGAGCCGGTCGATGACGGCCTCAATCGTGTGCGTCTTCGCCTTGTCGAGTCGCGGCGGGGATTCCAGCTCCGCGATCTTGCCGTCGAAACGGGCGCGAACAAAACCTTCCCGGCGCAGCTTTTCGACGACGTCGCGGAATTCGCCCTTTTGTTTATGGATGACCGGGGCGAGTATCTGGATGGGCGTGCCTTCCTTTGCGGCCAGGACGCGATCAACCATTTGTTGCACCGACCAGCGGCGCAGGGGCTTGCCGGTTACGGGATGATGGGGCTGCCCCAGATGAGCAAAGAGGAGGCGCAGGAAGTCGTGGATTTCCGTGGTGGTGGCAATCGTGGAGCGGGGATTGCCCCCGGCGGTGCGCTGCTCGATGGCGATGGCGGGCGAAAGGCCCTCGATGAAATCGACGTCGGGCTTTTCCATCTGCTCCAGGTATTGCCGCGCGTAGGTGGAGAGACTTTCGACGTAGCGGCGCTGGCCCTCGGCGTAGAGCGTATCGAAGGCGAGCGACGATTTGCCGGAGCCGCTGACACCGGTGAGGACGACGAGCTTGTTGCGCGGCAGCGCGAGCGAGACGTTCTTGAGATTGTGCTGGCGTGCCCCGCCGATCCGGATTTCCTCCATGGCCATAACCCGACATCTTACCATGGGTTGGGGGAGTTGCCAAAAGACTGGGGATATTTTTTAGACAGGATTAACAAGATTTACAGGATTAGGGACATAGATGCCTCCCCCAAACGTAGCAGTTGAAGTCCTTATCGGGGTTGCATTCCTGGTAGCCTGAAAGGCTGGCCCCTAAGCGTGTAAGCGTTGCGTCACACGCGTTTTCAGAGGCGATTCTACCCCTACAGGGTAGGATTTGAGGAGACTGACCCAGGGTAGGCGCAGGTGCGCCAACCCTGGGCTATAGGATGGTATCCTTTCAGGATACATTTCTGCACGGCTATAGAATTTGTGAGAATGCTATAAACACCCGCCTGCCATCAAGGGATGAGGTCTTCTTTGGGCTTAGGTGGGTGACACAAAACCTATTCCGCCTACTACCTTTAGAGTGTCTACCACCGCATGAACCGCGCGGCGCCGAGGCAGCAGGCGAGGAAGCCGAGCAAGACGACGATGGAAAAGCCGCCGAGGATGACGTACTCGCAGGTCTTGGAGATGAGCGTGGGGATCGAGGGGATTTTGGCGGACAGCTCGTTGTATTTTTGCACGAGCGGCGAGGGAGGAATGGGAAGCGGCGCGAGGACGGCTTGATATTTTTGCAGCGTGGCGAGGCCGGTCTTGTCCAAGGTGTAGTTGTTGTCACCGATGTAGAATTTCACATCCTTGGCCCCGAGAAGGGCCTGCGCCTGGGTATCGGTCAGGTAGAAGGAAACGAACTGCACGACTTGCCCCAGACCGGCGAGGAAATCGTTGTCGCGGATTTGGGTGTCGTCAATCGGCATGGAAACCCCGTCGACGAGAAAGAGAATGCTATGGTCATCGGCCAGTTTCCAGGGCGTGCCCATCGACATGATGGTGACGAGAATTTTGTCCGCATGATGGGGCTGGGCGCCTGCCGAGTAGGATCGAAGCACGAGAACGGTGTGGTTGCTGGTATCGCCGGGAGCGGCAGGTAGCGGAAGCGCGGCCACGGGGAGGCTGTCGAGGCTGCAGATGTCCTGAAATTTATTGTAACTGTATTCGGCCCCGGGATAGGAGACGCGATCCCCGGATCGATTCGGTTGTTCGGTGGTGCTGGTGCTGGCGGCGGCGTGAGGGTGATTCGCATCACGGGCGGCTTGAAGCGCCTTCAACTGCGCGGCCTGATCGGCCAACTGCTTTTGCTGCTCTGCTTGCAGTCGCTCGGCCTCGGCGGCGGCGGCTTTCTTGGTGGCCTCGGCGTCCTCCGCATCCCGCAATTTATTCGCCAGCGTTTCGGGATCGTGTCCGTATTGCTTTTGGACTTCCAAAGGTAAATTGTAGTACGGGATTTTGGTCGGGCCGCCTCCCGTGTAGGTGATGGTCAAGCCATCATCGGCAACCTGAACAACGGTAACATCCTTATAAGTCGTACCATCCGTTGTGGTCCAGTCATCGGCAGAAAGTGGCAAGAGACCCGCGAGAAGAATGAAGAAAACTGCCAGCCAACGCATAAATTCAAAGTAGAACCCCACGGGGGGAAGGCAAGGAAATACCCTTGGGCAGCGATATATTCAATGTGGTTTTCCTTAGATGAGATGAGAGGGCTTTTACGGCAATCTCAAAAAAAGTTGAAAAAAGAATTTGCACTATACCAACCAGTCAACTAAGGTGGACTTGTGAAACAGGAAAGCGAAACCAAGAAGAAGCTGCTCGAGACCGCCTTGGAGCTGATCTGGCAGAGCAGCTACGGCTCGGTCAGTGTTGATGATATCTGCACCAAGGCAGGCGTGAACAAGGGGAGCTTCTATTACGCTTTCAAATCGAAATCCGACCTGGCCGTGGCTGCCTACGAGCGTTATTGGGAAACCAAGCGGCCTTGGCTTGATCACACCTTTTCCCCGCAGGTGCCCCCGCTGGAACGGCTCCATAACTATTGCCAGGGCATCCTGACGGACCAGACCTCCAAATATAATAGCTTTGGCAAGGTGCTGGGCTGCCCTCTCTGCGCATTAGGGAGCGAACTCAGCACGCAGGACGAGAATATCCGCAAAAAGGTCGAGCAAATGAGCATCCGCAAGGCGAAGTACATTGAAGCCTTGATTCGCGACTTGGCGGCGGAAGGCGCGATTGACTCGAAGAATCACCTGGAGCTGGCCAATGAAGTCCAATCCTACATCAACGGTGTGCTCGTGCAGGCCAAGATTGAAAACTCCCTCCAGGCCTTGGAACGTCTCGAGCAGGGTATCCTGCGCCTCCTGAATGTTAAGCTCGCGACCATCTGAATTTTTTTGCCTCAACACTTTACCAACCAGTCAACTAAACACCACTTTACCACCTCACGAAAGGATCCCATGAATAGACTCCCTAAAACCGAATCAGGCCCCCTCCCCTCCATCAATAAAAGTCTCCTCCAAGCCCGCCACCTCCAGGTCCAGCTCCGGGAACGCAAATCCGACAGCTCCCTGCCCCGCGAGGGCGAGTTGTGGAGTCCCGCCACCTCCGGGCCATTTCTAGTGCCGGTGATCCGCTGGTTTGATTGATTCAACTTCAACCTCTTATTCCCCACCAACTCAACCCCAACCGATAAAAAAATCATGAAAAAATTAGAAGGAAAAGTCGCAGTCGTTACCGGAGCTTCCAAAGGCATTGGAGCCTCCATCGCCAAGCATCTCGCCGCTGAAGGCGCAGCCGTCGTCGTCAATTACTCGTCGAGCAAGGAAGGCGCGGATCGCGTCGTCGCGGAGATCGCGGCCAAGGGCGGCAAAGCCGTCGCCATTGGCGGCAACTTCGCCAAGAAAGCGGAAATCGACCGCCTTTTTGCCGAAGTGAAGAAGACCTTCGGCAAGCTCGACATCCTGGTCAACAATGCGGGGATTTATGAATTCTCGCCGGTCGAGACCATCACCGAAGAGCACTTCCGCAAGCAATTCGATCTCAATGTGCTTGGCCTGCTCTTTGCGACGCAGGAAGCGGTCAAGCTGATCGGCCCGGATGGCGGCAGCATCATCAACATCAGCTCCGTCGTCAGCACGGCGCGCTTCCCCGGCGCCTCGGTCTACGCCGCAACCAAAGGCGCGGTGGATGCCGTGACCCGCACTCTTGCTACAGAGCTGGGTGCGCGCAAGATCCGCGTCAACTCGATCAACCCCGGCATGGTGGAGACCGAAGGCACCGCGACGATGGGCATCACGCATGGCGAAAGCGAAATGCGCAAGACGGTTGAAGCCCAGACACCCCTCGGTCGCATCGGCCAGCCGCAGGATATCGCCACGGTGGCGGTCTTCCTCGCCTCGTCCGATTCCGCGTGGGTCAGCGGAGAAAGCTTCTTTGTCTCCGGCGGATTCCGCTAATCAGCGCGGACCGCTGATTGGAATCGAAACGGTGAAGAGCGAGCCCTCACCCGGCTCGCTCTTGACTGTGACCTGACCGTGATGAGCCTCGACGATGGCCTTGACCAGACTGAGGCCGAGGCCAAGCCCCCGCTGGGAGCGGCTCTTGTCTCCGCGGTAAAGGCGTTCCCAAATGCGAGGTTGTTCGGCCAGGGGAATGCCCGTGCCACTATCCTTGAAACGGATGACCACATGGCTGATCTCCGTGGCGCAGGAGACCTGAACCGTCCCGCCCACCGGGGTATATTTCAGCGCATTATCGAGCAGATTAGCGAAGACCTGTCGCATGCGGACGGGATCGACGAAGGCCTCGCAAGACGATGAGAAACTCGTCGTGATCTTGATCTGCTTTTCCTCCGCGACCATGTCGTAAAGTTCAATCGCCTTGGCCAGGACATCGGTCAGCGAAATCAGTTCCAGACTTAAATGCATGACGCCGGCCTCGGCTTCGGTGATGCTCATGAGCGCGGTCAACATGGTGAGCACGCGGTCGGCTTCCTCGACGCAATCGGCCAGGGCACCCTGGGCGGTGGTGTCTTCCGTGGCCTGTAACGCGATCTCCGCCGAGCCGCGCAGACGGGTCAGCGGCGTACGAAGATCGTGGGCGACGTTATCGAGCGCCTCCCGCATGCCGCGGATCAGCGTCTGGTTTTTATCAAGCACGCGATTGAATTGATGGGCGAGTTCCTCGAACTCCGTCTGGCTGACACCGGCGGGAACGCGGGCGGAGAGATTGCCGGTATCGATGATGGTCCGGGCCGTGGCGACGACTTGCTCCACCGGCTTGAGCGCCCGCTGGGCCACGAAGGCGCCGGCAATCACGCCAAATAAAATCGTCGGCACCATGACCGCGATGAAGGTCCGGCGAAAGGGGGCAAGGAGTGTTTCCCGGTTCGCGGTGGAGCGCCCCACTTGGAGGAGGGAGCCGTCTGGTAACTGTTCCGTGGCGAGAGTGAAATTGCTTTCGTCGTCCTTCGGAATATTGAGCCAGACCAGCCGGGCGGGATTGCCATCGGGTTGAAGCGCGGAGGTGTCGAGATGAACCCATTCCTCCGGTGCGGCGAGGATGAAGGCGGTTCCCCGTTGACTGGCGATGCGAACGAAGAACGATTTCGTGCCCGTGTTCACGGTGCTGCGGCGGACCAAATCCTGGAGCGCGGGGAGTCCGCCGTAATTATAAACCGTGGCGCATTCGTTGAGGCGGGCCTGGATCAGTTCGCGATCCTTGGAATCGATCGTCGCACCCAGGAGGAGATAAAACAGGCCGAAGAGCACCACCGCGCTCAAGGTGAACAAGGCCGCGTACCAGGCGCTGAGTTGCACCGTGAAGCTGCGGGCGAAACGGCTAAGAGGATTTGAGGGCATAGCCGATTCCGCGCATGGTCTGGATGAGTTTGACGGGAAAATTTTTGTCGATCTTGTTCCGGAGACGGCTGACCAGGACATCGACCACGTTGGTCTGGGGTTCATAGCTGTAATCCCAAATGTTTTCGAGAATCATCGTCTTGGTGATGACACGGCCCTGGTGACGCAGGAGCATTTCCAGGAGGCTGAACTCGCGCGGGTGGAGTTCAATGCGCTGCCCGGCGCGGGTCACTTCGCGGGTGAGGAGATCGAGCGTGAGATCGCCGACGGAGAGTGACGTCGGCTCAGTGGCGTGCGTGGCGCGACGGATGAGAGCCTGCACGCGGGCGAGCAATTCCGAGAAGACGAAGGGCTTGGTGAGATAATCGTCGCCCCCGGCCTGGAGGCCGCGGATGCGATCATCGACGCTCGCTTTCGCGCTGAGGAAAAGGACGGGCATGAAAATCTTCTGCTTGCGGATTTGGCCGAGGAGGGAGAGGCCATCGAGCTTCGGCAGCATGACGTCAAAGATCGCCGCGTCGTAGTTCACCGTGGTGGCCAGTTCCAGCGCCTGCTCGCCGTTGGTTGCGGCGTCGACGGCATATCCGTTCTGCTTCAACCCATTCACGATGAACGAGGCGATCTTGGAATCATCTTCAACGACGAGGATACGCATGGGGGAAGGTACCGAAGGGGCGAGTTAGTATTAACGCAAGGTTTCGTGCGGGGAAATGTTTTTGGTGGCGAATAAGACTCTCTTTTTGAAATCCGTCATCCTGAGCGGAGGCGAACCAAGCGGCTTTCGCCAAGGAGAGGACTTACCCGAGCCGCAGTCGAAGGACTTGGCGGAGAGAGCCGCGGGATGGAGGTAGCGTCGATGCGTTTCGTCATAAAGGCCAGTCTCTCGCAAGAACGACGAGCAGGAGTTGGCCTGGCGTATCCATATCTTTGGATGCTGTCCAAATTGTCAAAGAATCTGAAGTAGGTCCTTCGACTGCGGCTCGAGAAATTTTCAGCTCATCGAACTCGTTTGCCTCGCCTCCGCTCAGGATGACCGAGCTTTCTTTGGGTAAGCGTGCATGAACGGCTTGTAATCTTCGCGACAGGTTCGGGCCACCTGGGTCGGGTCTATTCATAACAGAGACCGGCGGCATAACGCGAGGCTGGTCAAGCTAACCCAAACCAAACTTCAAGAGTCTATGATCAAAAACACCAAATGGGCCCCGCAAAACACGGAGGCCGCCACCACCACCCTCGATCCCAATCCCGTCGACGACGCCCAGTTCGACGACGTGAAATATCTTCCCAACCCGCGAACTCTTCCGCCGCCGCGCACGGTTCCCACAACATCCGGCCAGAACTCCGCCATCCGGCAGATTCAGCAAGCCGTGCAGGAATCCTCGCAATGGGTCCGCCCGTTGCAGCAGGAAATGGAGCGGGTCATCGTGGGCCAGAAGCATCTCATCGACCGGTTGCTCATCGCGCTGGTCACGAATGGCCACGTTCTCCTCGAAGGCGTTCCGGGCCTGGCCAAGACGCTCTCGTTGAAAACGCTGGCTGGTGCGGTCAACGTCCAGTTCAAGCGCCTGCAGTTCACGCCCGACATGCTGCCCGCCGATATTGTCGGCACCACCATCTACAATCCCCAGGATGGCGGCTTCCGTACGAAGCTGGGTCCGATCTTCAGCAACCTGATTTTGGCGGACGAAATCAACCGCGCCCCGGCCAAGGTGCAGAGCGCCTTGCTTGAGGCGATGCAGGAAAAGCAGGTCACCATCGGCGACGAGACTTTTCCGTTATCGGAGGTGTTCCTCGTTCTGGCGACGCAGAATCCGCTGGAGCAGGAAGGCACCTATCCGCTGCCTGAAGCGCAAGTTGACCGCTTCATGATGAAGGTGATCATCGATTACCCGAACCATGTCGAGGAGCGGGCGATTCTCGAATCGATGGCGACTTCTGAACCCGCGCTCGGCGTCAACGCCGTGGTCACGGAAGACGAGATCGTCCAGGCCCGCCGCGTGGTCAACAGCGTCTACATCGACGACAAGATCAAGGACTACATCGTCAGCATCGTCCTGGCGACCCGCAATCCCAAGGCAGCCAAGGTGGATGTGAACGGTTACATCCAGACCGGCGCTTCGCCCCGCGCGACCATCGCGCTGACCATGGCTGCCCGTGCGGCGGCGTTCCTGGCGGGTCGCGGTTATGTCACGCCCCAGGACGTGAAGAACCTGGCGCCGGATGTCCTGCGTCATCGCGTGGCCGTGAGCTACGAAGCCGAGGCCGAGAACGTCACCTCCGAGGACGTGATCCAGAAGATCCTCAACACCATCCCGGTGCCCTAATCCCCAACCACGAATCCACCCTCAAAAAAAGAAATGCCCATGAATGCCGAACGAAACCAAGCCATCATGAAAAAGATGCGGCGACTGGAAATCCGGACGCGCCGCCAAGTCGATGACACCCTCTCGGGTCAGTATCACTCGGTCTTCAAGGGCCGTGGACTCGACTTCGATGAAGTCCGGGAATACGTCGCGGGGGACGAAATCCGCACGATCGACTGGAACGTCACCGCGAGGGCGGGACGTCCCTTCGTGAAGAAGTTCACCGAGGAACGCGAGTTGACCATTCTGCTGATGGTCGACGTCAGCGCCTCGGGCAACTTTGGATCGGCGGCGCAGAGCAAGCGGGAACTGGCGGCGGAGATCGCCAGCGTGCTGGCTTTCTCCGCCATCCGCAACAATGACAAGGTGGGGCTCATTCTTTATAGCGACGGCATCGAAGAATATGTCGCGCCGAAGAAAGGGCGGCGCCATGTCATGCGCCTGGTCCGCGAAATCCTCTTTTTTGAGCCGCGGGGACGGGGCACCGATACGGTGAAGGCGCTCGACTTCGCCAATCATGTGCTCCATCGCCGGGCGATCGTCTTCCTCGTCTCCGATTTTCAGACCGGAGGCGATCCCGACACCGCTCTGACCAACCTGCGCCGCTCGATGCGCCAAACGGGTCGCCGTCATGATCTCGTGGCGCTGCACATCCAGGATGCGCGCGAGAAATCGCTGCCCGATGTGGGCCTGGTCGCCCTGGAGGACGCGGAGACCGGTGAAGTGGTGGAAGTCGATACCGCCAATCCGCTGATCCGGGCCCGGTTCGAGGAAGAGGTCGAGCAACGGAACGAGGAACTTCGCCGCGGCATCCGCAGCGAAGGCGTCGACAGCCTGGAACTCGACACCGCCGAGCCTTACCTCCCCGCCATCAAACGCTTTTTCAAAAACCGTCAACGCAAACACTCATGAAATCGAATCTCCTTTCCAGTCCCATCAACCGCGAAGTGGTTGCGCTCGCCGCCGTGGCGCTGCTCCACATCTCGGCTTTCGCCGCCAACGCGCAGACTCCGGCCACGAGTCCGGTACAACAGACGCCAGTCGCAACCACGCCTGCCTCACCGGCAGGCCAGATTGCAACTCCGGCGCAAGCTCAGGCTCCGGTCATGGAAGATATCCGCGATATCCGGGGTCCCAAGGCGGTCCCCTCCTCGGAGGCGCTCGTCCTGGAGATGCTCGCGGCGGGTGCACTGATCGCCCTGGCCTGCGCTGCGTGGTATTTCTACCGCCGCTCACGTCTGGCCGCGAAGTTGCCCTATGAGATCGCCCTCGCGCGGTTGGAGAAGGCCCGGAGCCTGATGCAGCCCGACCTGGCGCGTGAGTTCTCGATTGAGGTCTCCGAGGTCATCCGCAGTTACACGGAAGTTCGCTTCCGTGTCCTGGCCACGCATCGCACGACGGAAGAATTCCTGCACGACCTGCTCGAACCATCCGACGCGCTGCTGGCCAGTCACCGGGCGCTGCTCGGCGACTTCCTCCACCATTGCGACCTGGCCAAGTTCGCCCGCTGGGAACTCTCGGTCCAGGAGATGAACAGCATGCTCGTCAGCGCGAGTACCTACGTCACCCAAACCGGAAAACCGGCACCGGCTGCTGCCACCAAACCGTCCGCTGCCACGGCCACCCCAACCTCCACCACCCAAGCTTAACTCCACACGATTATGATCCACTTTGCTCAACCTGAATGGCTCTGGCTTCTCGCTGTCCTGCCGCTCGCGCTCATCTGGCGCGGACGCCGCGGCACGGTGGCCGCGGTCGAATATTCCAACGTCAGCCTCGCCCGCAAGATCGTCCGCGAGACCCACAGCCGCTTCGGCAACTGGCATCGCTGGCTGCCGCTTCTGGCGGCGGCGTTGATGACCATCGGCCTCGCCCGGCCGCAGTTCGTCAACGGTCGCACCGAGGTCCAGGCGAGTGGCATCGATATCATGCTCGCCATCGACGTCTCGGGCTCCATGCAGGCGCTCGACTTCAAGTTGAACGGCGTGCCGACGAACCGCATTGATGTGGTGAAATCGGTGGTTGCGAAGTTCATTGAAGAGCGGCCCAACGACCGCATTGGGATCATAGCCTTTGCCGGCGCGCCTTATCTCGTGAGCCCGCCGACCCTTGATCACGATTGGCTTCTCCAGAATCTCGACCGCGTCCAGGTCGGCGGCGTGGAAGATGGCACCGCCATCGGGTCCGCCATTGCCGCGAGCGTGAACCGTCTCCGCGATCTGCCCTCGAAATCGAAGATTGTGGTGCTCCTGACCGATGGCGAAAACAACCTGGGCAAGATTTCTCCCCTGGCTGCCGCCGAGGCCGCAAAGGCCATGGGCGTGAAGGTCTACACCATCGGCGCGGGCGTGGAAGGTGATGCGCCTGTGCCGGTGAAGGACGATGCCGGTAATACGCAGATGGTCATGGCCAAGGTGGATGTCGATGTCGACACCCTCCAGAAGATCGCCACCCAGACCGGCGCACAATTCTACCGCGCCACCGATACCGATTCGCTCAAGAATATCTATGGGCAGATCAATGGCCTCGAGAAATCGACCCAGACCATCCACAAGTACGAACACGTGAAGGATCTCTTCGCCTGGGCCGTGGTGCCTGCGTTCGCCCTGCTCATGCTGGGCACCGGTCTTGAACATACCCGCTTCCGCCGTCTCCCCTAACCCCCTCCCAACCAACCACTCCTATGCAATTCGCTGAACCTCTCTGGCTCCTGGCCGGATTAACCGTGTGCGGTCTCCTCCTTTGGGCCTGGCGCCGTCATGACGTGCGCCAGCGCGCCGCGCTCACCACCTTCGCCTCCGCGCACCTGCTCGCCCAGTTGACGGCGTCGTTCTCGGTCGCCCGCCGGCGGCTGAAGCGGGCGCTCTTCCTCGGCAGCATCGCGCTGCTCTTCGTCGCCCTGGCGCGTCCCCAGTACGGGTACAAGTGGGAGGAGATCAAGCGCCGGGGTATTGAAATCCTCTTCGCGGTCGATACCTCCAAGAGCATGATGACGCCCGACGTGAAGCCGAACCGGCTCACGCGCGCCAAGCTGGCGGTCTCGGATTTTGTCAATCACCTCAACGGCGATGGCGTGGGCCTGGTCGCGTTCGCGGGCAACGCGTTCCTGCAATGCCCGATCACGCTCGACTACACCGCGTTTGGTGAATCGCTCGATGCCCTCGATACGAACACCATCCCCCGGGGTGGAACCAACATCACCAGCGCGATTCGCGAGGCGCAGGCCGCCCTGCAAAATCGCACCGGCAAGGATAAGGTGCTGATCCTCCTCACCGATGGCGATGACCTGGAAGGAAATGCCATCGACGCGGCCAAGGCAGCGGCGAAGGATGGCCTCAAGATCTTCACCGTGGGCGTGGGTACGCCGAACGGCGACCTGATTCCGGTGCCGGACGAAAACGGCGGCGGTTACATCAAGGACGACTCGGGCCAGTATGTGAAGTCGCATCTCGACGAAGCCACGCTCAAGTCGATCGCCGAGGCGACGGGCGGAATCTATGCGCCACTTGGTGCACAGGGCCAGGGACTTGAGACCATCTACCAGACCGGACTCGCCCCGTTGACCAAACACGATCTCGCGTCCCGCCAGCAGAAGGTTTATATCGAGCGCTTCCAATGGCCCCTTGCGGCCTCGTTGGGTCTGCTGCTCGCCAGCCTGCTCGTGGGCAATCGCCGCACGATCAAGCGCAAGGCGACACTCATCGAAGTGCCCGTGCCGAAGCGGGCGCGGCGCCGGGAGACCGCTCCCGCGCTCGCCACGCTGATGGGCGCGGCGATCCTGTCGCTTGGCGCTCACGCGGACGCTTCACCTGCGGATGCGGTGGCCGCTTATCAGAAAGGCGATTTCCAAACGGCGCAGCGGGAATTCACCACGGCGGCCGAAAAGCATCCGGACAAGCCGGTGCTGCAATACGATGCGGGCACGGCGGCATACAAGGCCGGGCAATATGACAAGGCGGCGGAGAGCTTCCAGAAGTCGCTTGGTGGTCAGCAATCGGCTGATCCCCAGCACCTGGCCGCCCAGCAGGACGCCTATTATAATCTCGGGAACACGCTCTACCGCACGGGCCAGAAGACGGAGAAGTCGAATGCCCAAGAGACGATCAAGACTTGGGAGCAGGCGGTGAAGTCTTACGAATCGGCGCTCCAGCTCAACAAGGACGATGCGGACGCGAAGTACAATCGCGACCTGGTGCAGAAGAAGCTTGATGAGTTGAAGAAGCAACAGCAACAAAAGCAAGACCAACAGAAAAAGGATCAACAAAACAAGGACCAGCAAAAGCAGGACCAGGACCAGAAGCAGGATCAATCGAAGGATGATTCCAAGCAACAGAACCAGGGCCAGCAGAATCCGCAGAATCAATCCGGCCAGGGTTCCAATGACAAGAACCAGGAAAAGAAAGGCCCCAGTGACGGTAAGGATCAAAAAGATCAGAAGGACCCGTCGGGCCAGAATTCTCCCCAGCAGAATCCGGGCGACAAGGATTCCTCCAAGCCGGGTTCGCAACCGGGTCAGGAGAAGAATCAACCTGCCGACCAGAAGCAAGACCAGGGCAATCAACCTGACCAGAAGGACGGCGGACAAAATCAGCCCAAGCCTGATCAGCAGCAGGGCGGCGACAAGTCACAGCCCCAACCTCAACCGGACAAGGCTGGACAGAATCAGGCTCAAGGTTCTACCCAGGCGGGCAACAACCCGACTCCTGACCAGGCCGGGACTGCCGACCAGCAGCGGGTGGCGGGGCAGATGAGCAAAGACGAGGCGAAGCAGCTTCTCGATTCGCTCCGCGACGAACAACACGCGCTTCCTGCCGCCCCGGTCACCCGCAGCGGCGTGGCACCTCAACAAGATCAACCCTACAAGGACTGGTAATATGAAAAACATCTCACCTCACTCGACCTTACGACTGGCCGCGCTGGCGATGCTCTTCATCGCCGCAACCTGGACCGCGCGGGCCGCCACGACCATGGAGCTGGACCCGGCGCAGATCAGCTTGGGCGACTCGGCGCAACTGACGGTCCGCACCTCCGGCAATGGCGGGGACGCGGTCAACCCGCCGCATGTCGCCGGATTGGAATTCCAGGCCGTGGGCCAATCGAGCGAAATCCAGATCATCAACGGCGCGATGACGTCGACTTCGTCCGTGGTCTATGAAGTCACCGCGCAAGCTCCCGGCACCTACACCATCCCGGCGATGGGTGCGGGAGCGAGGCCGCTCACGTTGCAGGTGCTGCCTTCGGGCGCGGCGCGGAGTGCGCCGGTTGCCAATCAAAATGGGCAGAACTCCTGGAGCGGACCCAGCCCGAGCTTGCCGACTCCGGCGACCGTAGCGCCCTCCGCCGGGGCGACCCACATGATGGCCAACGGTAATGCCTTCGTGCGGATGGAGGTACCCAAGCGCGATCTCTATGTCGGCGAAACCGTTCCGGTCGATATCCAGGTCGGCCTGCGTGCCGGTCTGGCCGCGACGCTCAATGGATTGCCCACGCTCAATGCCGATGCCTTCACCCTGAACAAGCTCACCACCAAACCGGAGCAAACCGAGGAGGAAATCAACGGCGAGCCTTTCACGATCCTCACCTGGCATAGTGCGCTCGCCGCGATCAAGCCGGGCGATTTCTCGCTCGCGGTAGAAACGCCCGTCACGGTGCAAATCCGCACGCGTCCGCAAGGGCTGCCGATGGACGATGACAATTCGCCCTTCAACAGCTCCTTCTTCCAGAACTTCTTTGGCACCGTGACGAAGAAAGACCTGACCCTGACCAACGATCCCGTGGCGGTCAAAGTCCAGGCTTTGCCGACCGCAGGCCAGCCCGTCGATTTTTCCGGCGCAGTGGGTAAATTCACCGTGACGAGCGAGTTGTCCGCCACCACGGCGAGCACGGGCGATCCGCTGACGCTTCGCCTGAAAATCAGCGGAGCGGGCAGCTTTGATCGCGTGAACAGCTCCATACTGGGCAATCTCAACGGCTGGAAGACTTATCACCCGACGGTGAAGTTTACGCCCGCCGACGCCGTCGGGTATGGCGGCGAGAAGGTCTTTGAGCAGGCGGTCATCCCGATGCAGAGTGGCCATCTCACCCTGCCCGCGCTGACCTTCACTTACTTCAATCCGGACACGCAGAAATACGAAACGGCCACCGCCGCGCCGACCAGCATTGAGGTCACGCCCGGCAGCGGTTCCACGGTGGCGGCGAACAGTCCCGCCTCCGCCTCCACGGCGACGACACCTCCGGTTCCTGCCGCGCCAGCGACAACTGCGGACGGTTTGCGCGCGGACCGGGTTGATCGCGAAACGGGGGCGGCGACGTTGCTGCCACTCTATTTTCAGCCCGGCTTCCTCCTGAGCCAGGCGCTCTTGGCGCTAGGCTTTCTGGCGAGCTGGGTCTGGTGGCAACTCCGCGAGCGGGCCGCCAACGATCCACGCCTGCTCCAGCGGCGCGAGCAATGGCAGCAGGTGACGGCGTGCCTCAAGCAGATGAAGGATGCCGCCGCCCAGCGCGACACCGGCACCTTCTTCCTCGCCGCGCGAGCCGCCCTGCAACATGGTCTCGCCCTGCGTTGGAACCTCGATCCCCAGGCCGTGACCGAGACCGAAATCAAGGCGCGCCTCAATGGCAGCAGCGAAAATCTTCGCCGCGTTTTTGAACTCGCCGATGAAATCGCCTATTCCGGACATCAACCCGCGAGCGCCGATTTCAAGGCCTGGGACAAAACCGTGCGCGACGCGGTCAAGGATCTCGAGACAGTCTAACTTCAACTTTGAACCACCTATGAATACCAAGAATCTTCCCGCTTTTTTAACCTTCGGACTCATGCTCCTCGGTCTCTGGGTTCTCGCGTTTTGGATTTATCGCGCGGAATTCGCCAGCGTGCCCGGCGGTTACTCCGTTGATCATCTCTATAATCAGGGCAATGCCTATGCTCATTCGGGCAAGACCGGTCTGGCTGTCCTGAACTATGAGCGCGCCCTGGTCATGGCTCCGGGCGACGCTGATGCGCGGGCCAATCTCCATTGGGTGCGCGACCGCGCGGGTCTTCCTGATTCCGCGTCCAATATCGTCACGCGAGCGGTGACGAGCTTGAGTCCCAATGCGCTGGCCTTGGCCGGGAGTGTGGGATTGCTGCTGACCGGACTCGGATTTTTGCTGGCCAGTTTCGGTCCGCAGGGCCGGTGGACATCGGCGAGTGCCGCGGTGGTAGGCGTGTTGCTCATCGGACTCACGATCACAAGCGCGGTGCTGACGGCGCCGAAATTGAGCGAGGCAGTGGTGACGGCGGATGCCGCAGCCCGCATCTCTCCGGTCACGACCGGCGATGTCTCATTCAAACTGCGCGAGGGGGAGATTGTCTCCGTTGAAGCGCAGTATCACGACTTCGCGCTGATCCGGACGGGCACCGCCCAAAGCGGGTGGATCCTTGCTTCGGAATTGAGCCGGGTCATTCCTGCCCAGGAGACCCGAACTCTATAGACCGCCGTCATCCTGAACGAAGGCAAGGTTATCTAAAATATGAATCAGAATTCGAAAGAGAAACCATTTAGAATAAATAAGCAAAGCATCAGAACGAGATAACTGGCGGCGTTGGCCGCGATAGTGGATCGGACGCATGGCACCTTTTGTTTCCAGCGCACCAAAAGCCAGATCGGAAATTCAAGTAACGTCGATGCACCGAATGCGATTAGAAACGCTATTGCCAGGTAGGGCTGGTGATAGTGGATTTGGAAGTTCGAATCTTGTGTGACCCCGATGAGAGGGACTGGAACAAAGCGCAGAACGATAATTCCGACAAACCACGAAAATGCATTTGCTGCCAAGGTTCCACTCGCAATTTTCCAACCGCCCAAGGATCGGCACATAGTCCAAAACACAATCGCTTCAGCCAACAAGGCAAGCGGGATGATCCAAGGAACAGTCCACTCCAGATAAGGTATAAAAAAGACGGGGAAAATGAGGTCCGCAAAAATCATTTTTTTATCAAGTTTCTCATAGCACTTCCAAGCTTCCTACTGCGCGGAGGGCGGGGTCGGGACGACTTCCTCACGTGGCTTGGCGGAGTAGCGCCAGAAAATGGTGACTCCGCCCCAGACGAGGCCGGGTTGATCGGTGAATTTGAATCGGATTTTACGCGCGGCCAACACCGCCTGCTGATCCAGGTCTTTCGCCATGGATGCGCCCAGGTTACCTGAGCTTTGCTCGACGAGGACATGCTCGACATTTCCACTGGGTCCCACCGCGATGGTGAGTTGGGTGGGATTCAGGTCGGTGTCAGAAACCGGCGAAGGCAAATCAGGCACGCTCACGGGTTGCCGCGCCGCCAGGGTATTATCCCAGACCCAGGTCGTTTTCGTTGCGATGGGCGCCGCCGTGGCCTGATAGGTGAAGGGTTGACGGGGTGGATTCAACGCCTCACCCACCCGCTGCTCGAGCGGCGGATTGACCGGATGGACAAACTGAAAATCGGGAGGCAGGGCGGGCGGCGGTAGTTCCGATGACCCGAGATTCGCGCTGAGCGAATCGAAATCATGCATCGGTTCCGCAGCCCCGAGGCTGGCCAAGGGCTGCTGCGGAAAGAGGAACAAACGCGGATCGGTCAGGCGATCCCAGAAACTATCGACCGACTGTCCGGCGAGCGAAGCAGTCTGCGAATCCTCCACCGTGACATGGGTGCGAGATTGGTGCCGCAACTCCGCCCGGGTCGTATCGATGCGGATGAACAAAAATGCGACCAGATGGGCGAGGAAGGCCAGCAAGATGAAGAGACCCAGGCGGCGTTGCGGCTGCGGAACGTAATCGATCCACGGCTGCAGGATCGCCAGGGTCTGCGTCACCGGATCGGAGCCGGGAGGAGCCGTGTCGGGCGTCGCGGGCCGTTCCGGGATTGAGGTCGCCATGGCTAGGGGGTCTTGCCGTTGACCGGTTGCGTGGCGATGACGACCGGGAAGCGATGGGCGACGTCGATGATGCTGGTGATGAGATCGAGCGGCACATCCTTGTCGGCCTTCACGACGAGGGACGGCGTGATCCGGCTGGGCGGAAGCTGATCAAGCGCCTGCCGGAGGCCATCGAGCGTGACGATCTGGTCATTGAAATAAAGGACGGCATTGCGCTTGAGCGGCTTGCCGTCGGTATCGAATTGCTGCGGCTCGAGGGTGACGGCGACCATCAGGCGGCTGGAGGGCGTACCGACGCTCACCGCGCTGCGGGGCGGTTCCACCTTGATTCCCGGCTGCAGGACGAATGAGGAACTGAGCAGGAAAAAGCAGAGCAGAAGCAGGACGACCGTGACGACGGGGGCGAGATCGAGCACGCCACGGAGGGGCTGAAGTCGTCGGGTAAGAACCAAGGCCATGCCGGAGTATGCCGCGGAAGGTGGGCGGAGACAAGCGCGGGAATGGGGGCCGTCGAGCCAGATTTCCAGTCGCGCACACCTGGTTTTGCGTTAGATTGGGAAATGGACGCATTAACCGTTGAACCTCCGTTATCGGTTCGCGAACGTTACGCGGGCCTGCTCCA
Organism: uncultured Verrucomicrobiota bacterium; assembly: GCA_903863295.1. Taxonomy (GTDB): domain Bacteria; phylum Verrucomicrobiota; class Verrucomicrobiia; order Methylacidiphilales; family UBA1321; genus JABDGH01. Next base: position 20,622 of record CAIPBM010000129.1, read on the forward strand.
TGGCGCACTGGTGGCGGATTCCCTGACGCTTCCGGCGCATTGGATTTATGACCAGGCCGAAATCGAGCGACGTTTTGGCCGCATCACGGAACTTCAAGATGCGCCCGCCGATGGCTACCACTCTGGCAAACAACGCGGGGCGCAGACCCATTACGGGGATCAGGCCCTGGTTTTGATGGAATCGCTGGAGGCCTGTGGTGGCAATTTGGTCATGGACGATTTCGCGCGGCGCTGGCGGAGTTTTTGGGATCAGTCGAAATCGTACCGAGACCACGCCACCAAGGAAACGCTGGCTCATTTGCAGGAAGGTCGCGGCCTGACCCGGGCCGGATCTGATTCCACTGAATTGGGCGGAGCGAGCCGGATAGCGCCGCTGCTGCTTGCGCTGCGCAACGAAGACCAGCCCACGATCATCGCCGCGGTACGGGCGCAGACGGCGCTGACCCATGCGACGCCGGTGGTGCTTGATGCCGCCGAATTCATCACGCGGACGGTTTTTCTTCTGCTGAAAGGGGTCTCCACGGCGAGCGCGCTCCACATGGCGGCGGCCTTGCCCTACCGGGTTTTGCCTGCGGAATTGTGGCTGCGGCAGGTCGAGGATCTGCATGATTTGCCCACCGCGGAGGCCGTGGCAAAACTCGGACTTTCCTGCGCGATGGAGAAGGCGCTCCCCGCGGTCTTTGCGATTTTGCTGCGCCATGGGGATAACCTGGAAACGGCGCTGATTGAAAACGTCATGGCGGGGGGCGATTCCGCTGCGCGCGGACTGGTGCTGGGGACGATTCTCGGCGCCGCGTATGGCCGGCGTTCGGTTCCGGAACGTTGGATCGCGGCGTTGCAGGCTGGGGCGCGCGTTGAGGCCTACCTGAAGGCGGTCGGGCTTTAAGTTGGCAGGGGTGCTTTAAGTAAAGACTTGGTGGAGGGAAGACCCTGGGACAATGACCTTGGAGGCTGTTAGCTCCTGAAAGCCCGAAATTTACTTTGGGCAATTTATTTTTAAGAATTAACTATCATATGATTAAGCTTAGTACGTTCGCACTCATGAAACCTCGCGCCTTGGTTCTCTCGCTCCTCGCCATGGGTAGTCTTTCCGCCCACGCCGAATTAACGATCACGCCCTTCTTCGACACCACGATCACGAGCGATCCGAATGCGTTGCTCATCGAAGCGGGCATCAACCAGGCCATCTCACGGATTGAGGCGGATATTTCCACGACGATCACGGTCAAGATCGATTTCAAGACGATGACTTCCGGCCTGGGTCAAAGCAGCACTTATTACAATACGCTCTCCTATTCGAAATATCGCGCGGATCTTGTCAGCCATGCGACCTCCGCGAATGATGCGACGGCGCTTTCCTTCCTCCCCTCGACGAGCACCAATCCGGTCAACGGCACCTCGACCATGGACATTACCACGGCGCTGCTCCGGGCGCTGGGTGAAAATGCCCTGGGTAATACCGGGACCAATCCGGACAGCACGATCAGCCTGAACACCTCGATCATGAATCTTTCCCGGACGGGTGCCCAGAACAGCAGCTTCTACGATCTCCAGGCCGTGGCCGCGCATGAAATCGACGAAGTCCTGGATGTGGGCGGCCCGGCCTCGAACCTGCCCACGAGCACGAGTACCACGGGCGATATCGGCGTGATGGATCTCTACCGCTACAGCGCCAATGGCGTGAGGAGCTACACCAGTTCCGGCAGCGCGACTTCCTATTTTTCCATTAACGGCGGGGCGACGGATCTGGTTGATTTCAACCAAATCAATGGGGCCGACTACGCCGACTGGAAGACCGGTTCCAGCCCTCAGGTTCAAGATGCATTCGGCACGCCGGGAGCCCAGATCGATATCGGCACCAATGAGCTGACCGCGCTGGATGTCGTTGGCTACACCCTGAACGTCGTCCCTGAGCCGCAGAATGTGGCGCTTGTGCTGGCCGGCTTGCTCGCCATCGGTGCCCGGCTCCGTTTTCGCGCCCGGGCCTGAAGACCCGAGGCAGGGGCCAGTCTATATTCCGGCCCTTGGAAGGATTTGACTGTCCTATCAGACAGCTCTGCACCATTTTTGATTTTTAAAATTTGGGGACTGACGGTGGAGTAAGAGGAACCTTGTCGTTGATTTGGAGTCTTTGGCTTATTCCGGCCTGATTGAACATGAAGACATGAAATCATGAAAGACATGAAGGGGAAGGGACGGGAAGGTTTGACTAACTTG
>CAIPBM010000130.1 GCA_903863295.1 uncultured Verrucomicrobiota bacterium
GGCGCAAAATCTCTGGTGGGATGACCGCGATGAATCGCTCTGGTGGACCGATGTGGAGGGCGGTCGGCTTTACCGCCTGAATTTTGAGACGCGGATCCAGAGCGCGATTTATGAGGGGCCCGCCGTCGGCGCGTTTCTGCCCCAGGAAGATCATAGCTGGCTGCTTTTCCGTGACCGCGACATCGTCCTTTTTGATTTCGAAAGCCTGACACAGGTCACGCCTCTGATCGAGAACGTGCGCGTCGATGGGGATCGCTTCAACGAGGCGATTGCCGATGCGGAAGGGCGCGTCTTGGTCGGGACGATTCGCAACGGGCGGCCCAACGGCGCGGGAGTTTATCGCCTCGATCAAACGGGCACATTATCAAAGGTGCTGGGTGGCACGGGGCAATCGAACGGCATGGCCTGGAACGCCAAGGCGGATGCTCTCTATTGGACCTGCGGAACAACCCGGACGATTTGCCGCTGCCGCTACGACGTGAAGCATGGAACTTTGTCGAACCGTCAGGTCTTCCATGAATGCCTGCCGGAAGAAGGTATGCCCGCGGGATTGGCGGTCGATGCGGAGGGAATTCTCTGGTCGGCGCGGCGCGGTGCCGGGGTGATCCTGAAGATCGCGGGGGACCGTCGGCTCATGGGGCAGGTGACCTTACCCGCCAGGGACGTGACCTCCGTGGCCTTCGGCGGGCCGGATCACCGGACGGTTTTCGTCTCGGCGATCATTGAGGAAGGGCACTCGAAGATTTTCATGCTGCAATCGCCAATTCCCGGCATGCCGCTGCGCCGGGCGAGGATTGAGCGGAAGGGGTAATCTTGGTCGCGGCCGGGGAGGTACCTTATTTTCTCACGGCTGGTTGTGCCGTGGTATGGCCGCTGTCCCTGAGGAGGCTGAGTCCTTCCCGCACATAAATAATCGTGCAGGCAAAGGCGAGCCCCGCACCGAGGGCACAGAGATCAAAGACGATCCAGGAGCCGAGAGGAAAAGGACCGGAGCCGAGATCGATGTGCCAGGCCCCAAGCTTCAAGAGCACGGCACCTATCGCCATGAGGGTGAAGAGGGTGCTGAGTTTGCCGGTCCAGTGGGGATGAATTTCCATCGGGACATGAAAATGGCGCAGGACGCAGTAGCCACCCAGGAGGAGGGCATCGCGGCTGATGATGGTGGCCGGGAACCAGATGTGGAAGGGGCGGAGGTGACCGAGCGGGATAACGCAGAGGGTGATGAGTGCGGCGAAGAGGAGGAGCTTGTCGGCGATGGGATCGAGCAGGGCACCGAGGGCGCTGCGCTGGTTCCAGTGGCGCGCGAGGTAGCCATCCAAGGCGTCGGAGAGGGAGGCGATGACGAAGACGGCGATGGCGGCGTAACGCCAGAATTCCTCCGGGGCGCCGTCACTGGCGGAGTCGCCGTAGGTGATGATGAGGGTGACAAAAACCGGCACGAGAATGAGCCGGACGATGGTGATGCGGGTGGCCCAAGTCATGGAGTTCCGTGAAAAAAAGCTGAGGGGAGACGCCTCCAGTCTGCCCATGCCGGAAACAGAAACCACAGAAAACTATTGCACCCAGTCGAGCACGAGATATGCTTAGAGTTCTCAAAAAATTATGGCTGACGTCGCAAACCGCTATCCCGAAAACCTCCCTGGCAAGTATTATGTCGATAACCAGTGTATCGACTGCGATCTTTGCCGTGAAACCGCCCCGAGCAACTTTGGCCGTAATGATGACGGCGGTTACTCCTACGTGTACAAGCAGCCTTCGTCTGACGAAGAGGCGAAGCTGTGCAAGGAAGCCATGGAAGGCTGCCCCGTCGAAGCCATCGGCGATAACGGCGCTTAATCCGCGGTTTTTTCCTCTTTCTTTTACCCAGGTTCTGCGGCGTGCCCGTTAGCCATAACAGGCACGATTGGTTATAGGTATTGCCATCGTCTAAGATGGCACCACGCGAAAGTCGCCCACCTCAACAGGTGGTCATCCTGAGCTAGTCGAAGGATCAGCTCCCAGCGACGGTCTCGCTTACGTCTGAGGTTTGAAAAGGGGCGCTATTTGATGGGACTTTCGCCAAGCGAGAGTTGGCTGGTAACGCGGACACCTTTCGGAGGCTGATCCTTCGACAAGCTCAGGATGACGGAATTTCCACAATCCTACGCCGAATGCGCGGCGAACCAGGCGGCGCCTTGCAGTGCCGTTTTGTCATTGAGGATGACGTAGACGGGGATGGTCTGGAGGAGCGGACTCAGGCGGCCCTTGTGATAAAAGGCATCCAGGAAAATGGAACTCTGCATCTTGGACAACATCTTCGGCGCGATCCCGCCGCCGATATAGACGCCGCCGAGCGCCAGCATCTTAAGCGCAAGATTGCCCGCTTCCGAGCCGTAGTTGCGGACAAAGCAATCGAGCGCGTCGATGCAGACGGGATCCTTTTCCGCGAGGCCGGCCCGGGTCACTTCCGCAGCGAGGTCGCCGGCCTGGATGGCTTCAGTCAGCCAGGGGGGTTCGGCTTGGCCGGAGCGTTGACGGAAGAAGCGATAGAGATTGACCATGCCCATGCCGGAGAGGACGCGCTCCCAGCTCACATGGCCCCGCTCCTTGCGGAGGAAGCTGAGGAGTTCGTCGCCGATGGCGTCATTCGGGGCGAAGCTGGCGTGGCCGCCTTCGCTGGCGAAAGGGCGATGAGTGACGCCATCCCAGACGAGACCTGCTTCACCGAGACCGGTTCCGGCGGAGATGAGAGCGCGGTTGCCGATCTGCCGGGCGTCGCCCTTGGGATTGAGTGAGAGCAGTTCTTTGGCATCGAGGGTCTTGATGCCGTAGGCATTGGCTTCGAGATCGTTGAGCAGGCTGACGCTCTGGAATTTCAGCTCGTTCTGGATGGCGGCGGCATCGACGATCCAGGGTAGATTGGTCACCTGGACGACGCCGTCCTTGACCGGACCTGCAACGCCGAAACAGGCATGGCGCACGCCCGTGGGAGCGTCGGCCATGAAGGTGTGGATGATTTCCTGGAGGGTCGCGTGCCCCTTGCTGGGATAGGACGCGTATTTCTGAACCACCAGCTTGTCATCCTGGTACGCGTAGAGGGCCAGGTTCGTTTTAGTGCCGCCGATATCGCCTGCGAGAAACATCAGTGAAGCTTGAGCAGAAAAAGCGCGAATGTGGAGGAAATAACGAAGGTGAAGTGAAGTTGTTTTGTCAGCGGACAACCCGAGAGGTTGCGGCGTACAGCCTGTAGCGGCGGTCTATGACCGTCGATCTCGGCGACATCTATTCGCAGGGCGGCGACGGTCATAGAC
>CAIPBM010000131.1 GCA_903863295.1 uncultured Verrucomicrobiota bacterium
AACATTATGCCGTGACCACGGCATCATCGGGACGGCAAGCGCTGGAACTTTGCCCAACGGTAAAACCGTGCCTGATCACCCTCGACGTGATGATGCCCGACCTGGATGGATGGGCGATTCTCAAGCATCTCAAGAACGATCGCGCCACCGCTGAAATCCCGGTCATCATGGTGACGATGGTCAACGACCGTCCGCTCGGCCTTGCCCTCGGCGCCTCCGATTACGTGACCAAGCCCTTTGATCGCGACCAGGTCACGACGATCCTGCGCCGTCACGGCATCCAATCAAAAAGCCCGCGCGTCCTCGTCATTGATGACGATCCCAATGTCTTTCAACTGGCTTCACGCGCCTTGGAAAAAGACGGCTACCGGGCCTCCTATGCGGCCAATGGACGCATCGGTTTGGAGATGATCGCACAGGACAAGCCGGATCTGATCGTGCTCGATCTGAACATGCCGGAAATGAACGGCATCGATTTTCTCGGGGAGATGCAGCGCCGCAACATCCCCGACCCGCCGCCGGTCGTGATTTTTTCCGCGCAGGATTTGACCGAAAGCGAAGCGCAGCTTTTGCGAACCTCTGCCAAGGAGATGTTGCTTAAGGGCACCAACAGCACTTTTGACTTGGTCGATACGGTGAAACGGCTTCTCAAATAAGGAGACTGTCATTACGAAACCGAGCCGCTTATCTTTCTCTATCCTCCCCACCCGTGAATTAACTCCCATGAAATCCTCATCCAGCCTGAAATCAACTTACGCCTGCATCATGGCCGGTGGCAGTGGAGAGCGCTTTTGGCCCATGAGCCGGATGGCGACCCCCAAGCACCTCGTCCCGCTGCTCTCCAAAAACACTCTGCTGGAAGAAACGGTTCGCCGCGTGGAGAAGGCCCTGCCTTCCAGCCACATTTTCATCCTGACCAATGCCGCGCAGATCAAGGCCTGTCGCAAGGTTCTTCCCCACCTTGCCGCCCGCCAGTTCGTCGCGGAACCGGCCAAGCGGGACACCGCCCCCGCCTGCGCGCTCGGCACCGCCCTGGTCCGTCAGCTCGATCCGGATGCCGTGGTGGTGTTCCTTCCGGCGGACGCGCTGATCAAGGACTCAGCCACCTTCGCGAAGCAACTGACCAAGGCTTCCGCGCTCGCCGCCAAGAGTGAGACCATTGTCACCATGGGCATTCGCCCGGGCCATGCCTCGACCCGCTTCGGCTACCTCGAGTCGGGTGCAAAGCTGCCAGAAAGCACGAAGGAGTGCCCACTTTTCCAGGTGAAACGGTTCGTTGAAAAGCCTGACGCGGCCCGGGCCAAAACGTACCTGAAGCGGGGAACGTTTTTCTGGAACGCGGGAATCTTTCTCTGGAAAACCTCCACGTTCCTGAATGAGGCCCGGCGCTGTCAGCCGGAATTGGCCCAGTTCATCGAGCAGTTTCCCGAAAAGGGATACTCGTCCTATCTCGCAAAGGAATTCCCGAAACTACCCAAGATTTCCGTCGATTACGCCATCATGGAAAAAGCCAAAAGCGTGGCCATGGCCGAGGCCCGTTTCGACTGGGACGATGTCGGAAGCTGGACGGCGCTTCCCGCGCACCTGCCGTTGGATGCAAACAAGAACACCCTGCGCGGAGCCGTGGCGCTTCACGACTCGCATGGCAATATTGCCATTGCCCAGAAGCGGTTGATTGCCCTCTGCGGCGTGAACGACCTGATCGTGGTCGAAACGGCGGACGCGATCCTCGTCTGCCATCGCGACGCCGCCGAACAAATCAAGCTCTTGCAAGGCCACTTGCCTGAAAGTGTCCGGTAGGTGCCCGTGGAAATAGTCCCACTCGTCTGATTTTTTTCAGTCGTTAATTCCGGCAATCCGGTCAAAATGAGGGTTCCCATGCCCGATTCCGAACACAAACTTTTCCTGCTTGATGGCATGGCGCTGGTCTATCGCGCCCACTTCGCCTTTGCCACGAATCCGATCCGCACGGCGGCTGGCCGCAATACCTCGGCCATTTATGGTTTCGCCAATACCCTTCTGGAGCTTCTGACCAAGCAGGCCCCGACGCATCTCGGTGTCGTGTTTGACACGGCGGCACCGACGGCGCGTCATCGCGAATTCGAAGCCTACAAGGCGCAGCGGGAGGAAATGCCCGAGGAACTCAGCGCCGCAATCCCGGACGTGAAACGCCTGGTCCGCGCTTTCAACCTGCCCGCGCTGGAACTTGATGGCTATGAAGCTGACGACATCATCGGCACCCTCGCCCGGGAGGCAGCCGCTGCGGGTTTCACCACTTACATGGTGACGCCGGACAAGGACTTCGGCCAGCTCGTCACGGAGCAAACGCTGATCTATCGTCCGGCCCGGATGGGCGAAGGCGCGGAGGTCCTCGGCGTGCCAGAGGTGTTGGCCAAGTGGGGCATCGTCCGCTGCGACCAGGTGCGCGATATCCTCGGGCTCTGGGGCGATACCTCCGACAATATTCCCGGCGTGCCCGGCATCGGCGAAAAAACCGCGCAGAAGTTGATCGCCCAGTATGACTCCCTGGAAAACACGCTCGATCACGCCTCCGAGCAAAAGGGGAAGCTCAAGGAATCGCTGGAAAAATTCCGCGACCAGGCGCTGCTTTCCAAGCGGCTGGCCACGATCGATATCCATGTTCCCCTCCCCTTCGAGCCCGAGAAGCTCCGCGTCGGCCCGCGCGACGAACCAACCCTCCGCGCACTCCTTACCGAACTCGAATTCAACACGCTCGGCCGACGCCTCTTCGGAGATTCCTTCAAGGCCGGGCGTGGCGCTTCCCCTGTAGCGGCGGTCTATGACCGTCGTTCTTCGCCCGAGAAAACGAGCTCCGAGGTAGCCGCCGCTGTCCCTAGCGG
>CAIPBM010000132.1 GCA_903863295.1 uncultured Verrucomicrobiota bacterium
AGGTCGGGAACGGTTTTGTCCCCAACCGTGACCGATCCACTCAACTGGGGTGCCCCGAGGCTCAAGGTTCGGCGCTGAAGCGTGCTCATGGCCGTCTGGCATCTCTCGAGATAAAATTGGTTGCTCATGTTGAGCGCGACCTCAACGTCCTGCACCCGTTCGCGAGCCGATTGGCTGGCATCCGTCATGACTTGGTCCCGGAGGTTGCTGTAACTGAAATAACCGGCCCAGATGATTAGCACGACAAGAGCAACGGAGCGAAGTACCTGGGGATTACGCCACCATGGTCGATAGGTAGCTGAGGCCGAACTGGCTCCAAAGCCCAAGGATTGGTGCAAGTGATTCTCAGGGGAGGAAGCCATTGGACGGCTCAAGAGTAACGGATTGAATTTATAGCGTCACGATTAGTCTTATCGCTCACCAAGGGTGAGAGCGGTGCTGCCACCGGTATGACGAGCACCCTAGACGGCGCCAGCGTGGGAGGGGTGGGACAAAAAAGAAATGTCGCCATAATGCACATTCGCGTGCACACAAAAGATTGCCTTCGTGCGCCGATGTATCTTAGATGACATTAATCGACATTAATATCCAGAACTCAATTCCTCGTGTGCCATGACCTGTTATGCCTTTTTTGACTTCGCCTTGATCTCGATCCATTCAAATTCCCGGTAGCTCTGATATTTCGAATCGCATCCTTTATTTTTTCAACCCGTGTTACGCTCTACTTTTCTTTGTTCCACTCTCCTGATTCTCGGTTTCACGTCTACCCAAGCTGGCGCTGCTACAACCGGACCCAATCTTTTGTCGGGAGATTTTGAATCGGGATTAACTACGTACAACCCGTGGGCAGGTGTCGATGATCTTGGTTCTCTTCACGTCATCGCCGGGGCACAAAAGGCAGTTAGTGACACTGGTACGGTACAAAATCTCCCTTTCAGCCCGAGTGTCGCCGTAGGCGACCTGAACGGTGATGGTCTGAAGGATCTGGTGGTGGCGGACGCCCGGGGCTTTTTCTGGTATTACCCGAATTCAGGCAAGCCGAATGCGCCTGTTTTCACCCACGGTGAAGTGATGCCCGTCTGGCTTGGCGCTGGCTTCGTGGAGGACTCGACGGACGAAAGAAGCCCGGAGTTTGAAGGGGATGTGGTTCCCCGGCTTCAACTCGTTGATTTTACGGGCGAGAAAAAATTGAGCATCGTCTCGGGGACTTTCCTGGGAGGGCTTTATTACGTTCACAACAACGGCTCGTCGACAAGTCCTGCTTTTAGAACCACAACCCGGGAGGATGCTCAAGTTCCCACCCACAGTGGCGGATTAATGTGGTGCAATTACCTCGCTCCCTTTCTCTATGACTGGTCCGGATCAGGGCGCCTTGATCTCGTCATGGGAGATGGCAGTTACAGCGCCAATAGCATCTATCTCTTCACCAACATGGGAAACAATGATCATCCCAAGTTTACCGAGGCCAAACAGGTTAAGCTCATTCCCGGCATGGGGCGAGAGGATCTGACACCCCAAGTGGTCGATTGGAACAACGACGGGAAGCCGGACATCATTGCGGGAGAACGGATCGGCTACATCAATCTTTACCTGAATCAGGCGGCGAGCAGCAACGACGCTCCCGTCTTTGATAAGGATCATCCACAGCACATCATGTTTGGCTCCTCGGATAAAACGGGGACTTTAACCACGGTTTGTGCGGCAGACATTAATAATGATAATCTCTTCGATTTGATTGTCAGCAGCACGGACGGAACCATCATGTATTCCTTGAACGTCGGAACGCCCGGTGCCCCCAAGTTTGGACCTCTGACCCCGTTCAAGGGTGTCAACCCATTCCCCAAAATAATCAAGCCGCGGACTTGGGTTTACGATCGCTATCGCCCCGATGGCGCTGCCTATGAATTGCTGGAATGTGTCAATGCCCAGACCGAGAAGGGCTTCACGCCTCCTCCCGATACGACGCTTAAAGGCGCGATGAAGTTTTCCGTCATTGATCCCCACAACGTCTACTTTACGTCTCTCTACGTTCCATCAGACGCTAAGCGATATATAAGATACGCCAGTAAAATAACCCTCCAGGCGGAGAAACGGTACACGCTTTCCTTTTTGTCGCGAACGGATGGGGATGTCTCGGAACTCACTTACCACCTTGAAGGACTTCAAACGATCTCCGGTAAGGAATTGCGCTGGACGCAATATTCAGGCTCCAGTCTCAACACAGGTAGTTCGTGGTCCCGGGCAAACGACCAAGTCCGGATTCCTAGCGTTATTCCAGGTAATTCGGCCAAGACACCCGAAACAGGTTCGTTTGTTTTTTGGCTGACCTTCAAGGGCAGCGGCACCCTTTATCTGGACGATATTTCCCTGAAACTGGCTGAGTAATCCAGGGACAAAAAAAGCCGCCGTGAACCGGGCGAACCCGGTCCAACAGCGGCTTTTCTTTTTACGTCCGCTTAGTAGCGGTTACGATTTCCACCGCCCGAACCGCCACGGTTCGAGTTCGAGAATTCGCGACGGGGTCCGCGCGATTCCATCGGCTTGGCTTCGTTGACGGTCAAGTCGCGGCCGTCATGGTTTTGACCATGGAGGGCATCAATGGCGCGTTGGCCTTCTTCGGCGCTGCTCATGGTGACAAAGCCGAAGCCGCGGGGGCGGTTGGTTTCGCGATCCATGATCAGGTTGGTTTCAGTGACGGAACCGTGTTGAGCGAAAAGCTTGTTCAGGTCCTGTTCGGTGGTTTGGAAGGAAAGATTTCCTACGTATAATTTCATGCTATTTTATTTGGTTGCGACCTAGACGCCGACTATTGAAGAGGGTGCGACAGCACACTTGAGTTACCGTTGGAAGCGAACAGGGACAACCTGAGACACTGCTACTTGGCTTCAGAGGGAAGCGATTGGATCGATTCCGCACAGTCTCATTGATTGCCCGGGGTGTAAAGATATATATTTCGCAGTGTTCCTAGGCGAAGGCCGTTTTCCGGTCTAGATTCAGTTCAAAGTGAAACATATCGCCACCTGGATTCGCGAGTGCGATGAGCCAAGCTTTGAAAGAGTCTTTCAGGAGTATCCGGAGGTTCGCCTCTGGAATGCGCGCGCCGGCACGGTGTCCTGGGAGCAGATGGATGCGCTCCTGCTGACCGGCGGCTCGGATATCTCTCTCGATTTTCTCCGGCAACCGGTGCCCGACCTGAGCCTGATCCAGGATCCCGATGTCGCGCGGGATACCTGGGAATTCGACGCGCTCAGGAAAGCCCTCGACCAAAAGCTTCCCCTCTTCGCCGTTTGTCGCGGCTTGCAGGTTCTCAACGTCGCGCTCGGCGGCACCTTGCATCTCGATATTCCCCACCACGACAACGCCAAATACGACAACATCCAGGAGTTGCGCTATGTTGACGATGTGCCGATCCAAATTCCCCGAGTCAACAGTTCTCATCACCAGGCCCTTGATCGACTTGGAACCGGACTCCAGGTCGAGGCCCGCTTTGTGGAGGATGGCGTGATTGAGCAGGCGTCCTTGTCCTCTTATCCCTTCGCCCTTGGTGTCCAGTATCATCCTGAACGCGATCCAATCTATCGCCCGCTCTTTGACGCCTTTGTCGCCCAGGTGCTGAAGGCGCAACGGTGAACCCGACGGCTCCCAAACTGACGGTCCGCGTGGGCTGTCACCTGGTTTACGAGGCCTCAACTTGCGTCCCGATTTTTCTCGTCCTCAAGCCGCGCCGGGACGAGCGGCAACGGGTGCGCCAGGAAAAATTTTCCGTCACACCCGGCCCCGTCTTTCCCGAATTCAAGGACCTGAACGGAAATATCACCCAGCGGGCCATGCTGCAACCGGGGCAGACCGTGGTTCATCACGATGCCTTGGTCAGCGTAACGGCTGAGCCGGATCGCTACCCGTCACAAGGTTTTGCCGTCCCGGTGGAGCAGCTCCCCGAGGACATCCTCCGCTTCACCCTGCCGAGCCGTTATTGCGATACGGACAAGTTGCTCAATTTCGCCTGGCAGCAATTCGGTCCGCTCAACTACGGGCTGGATCGCGTCCGGGAAATCTGTGACTGGACCCATTACCAGATTGAATATCGCTTTGGCGGTGGGCGCTCGGACATCTCTGCTTCGGAAGTGGTCAACCAGCGCTTCGGGGTTTGTCGCGATTTCGCCCATGTGGCCATCGCCCTCTGCCGCGCCTTCAGTATCCCGGCCCGGTATGTGACCGGACATTTGCCCGACATCGGGCGCGTCGATCCCGGTTCGGCGATGGATTTCCACGCCTATTTTGAAGCCTATCTCGGGAATGCGTGGCATACCTTCGATGCCCGTTTCAATACACCCCGGATCGGTCGCATCAAGCTGGCTCAGGGGCTCGATGCCGTGGATGGGGCGTTCTCGACCATCTATGGCGCCGCCCAATCGGTCTGGTTTGAAGTCTGGGCCTATCAGGTCGATGGAAAAAAAGCATCGCTGGAAGACCCGATCAACCTGTCGCAACGGCTGGATGGTACACCGCAAGTCCGCCTGCGGTGAGAGGACGCCTTAAATGCCCCGCTCGTAGATGATGTTTTTTAACTCATCATTGTAGGCATACGCGCTATCAATGGCGTCAATCAGGATCGGTTTATCCTTGGGGATGGGATGAAGCAGCGTCTCCCCCTGCATCAACTCACGACAGGAGATCTGTCCCTTTTGCAGGGGAATGGCCAGGTAGATGTCCTTGTCCATGCTCTCGTGATTGAGCATGTGCCCGGCGGGAAGGTCGCGCTTGGCGTAGACGCCGCGAACCAGGTTGTTGAGGTACTTGGTCTCCGGTTCGGAAATCATCCGGCGCGAATCGCCGCTGCTTCCGCACATGAGCTGGGCCCGGTTGAAGGCCTTGAACCAAAGATCGATTTGCGCGGGTAGGCTGCAGTAGGGCGAGACCGGGATGCCCTCATCATCAATATCAATGTGGCGTTCAAAGGTCCGCGCCCCCTTGGCATAGGCGATTTGGATTGAGCAATCCCAGTCCTTGTATTCGTGCGTCGACAAGCCGATCACGTGATGGGGATAGCGCTTCCGCAGGAAGTCGATCTGGTTCAGCTCCAGGTCGCCTTCTTCGCACGGGTAGAGGGAAACGCAATGATTGATCGCCAGCGGAATATTCCGGTTCTCGAAAAAAACCACCAGATCATCCAGATCCTTGAGCGTCGTTCCGCCCGTGGAGCAAATGACCGGTTTGCGAGTTTTGGCGATTTTTTCAATGAGCACCCAGTCATTGACGTCGGAACTGGCCAGCTTCAGCAGAGGCAGCCCCAATTCCACGCAAAAATCGACGGAAGCCTCATCGAACGGCGTGGCCATCGGAATGCAGCCCCCTTTCTTGATCGCATCCACTATCGTCTGGAAATCGGCCCGGGGCATCTGCGTGTCGAGGGTCTTTTTGATGTAGCGGATATCCGTCCGGTTCCGGAAATCCTGGTGGATGAAGCTGTCCACGTCGCGAAGCTGCACCTTGATCGCCGCGCGGACGTTGTTGAAACGGACGATGCGCGCGTATTCCCGGATAATCTTCAGGCCGCGTTCCAACTTGCCATAATGGTTGTTGGCCATTTCCAGCACGAAAAGATCCTCAAAGATAATACGGTTCATGGTCGAGGGAAGATGCTGCAAAAAGATGGGTCAAGATACGAGCAAATTGCTGAACATTCCCCGGAGTTACGGTAAGGTTACAATCAGCCCGCTCGCATGAAAGTTCTCTTCTTTGCCCAAAGCCGGATAATAACCGGATGTGAAAGCTGCGTTTTGCCGACAGAGGCTGATTTGACTCAACCCGAGCTTTGGTCGCGATTGATCGAACGCTTCCCGGGATTGGCAGCCCAGCGTCAAGGGACCCGGTTGGCCCGGTCTGAATCCTATTTGGAAGCGGCTGACGTCCTCCATCCGGAAGACGAAGTGGCGGTCATCCCCCCCGTTTCCGGAGGATAAGCATGCGCACCGAAATCATTTTCACGCAGGAAGCGATTGCGCGTCCGCAGGCCTGGAATGGGCCGGTTGGTTCAGAAACCGGATCGCTGGTGGAATTTTACGGTCTCATCCGGGAGACGGAAGGCGAAGAAAAAATCGCCGCGCTTCACTACGAGGCCTACGCCTCCATGGCGGAAAAAGTGATGCGGGAAAAAATCGCCGCTCTCGAAAAGAAATACCCCTGCCAGGCGATCCGTATCGTGCATCGCCTGGGAACGGTGCCGGTCGGTCAAAGCGCGATCTATGTCGGAATCCAATCACGACATCGCCGGGAGGGCTTTCTCCTTCTCCAGGAATTCATGGATGAATTCAAAAATGACGTCCCCATCTGGAAAATAAAATGATCTCCGTTCTCGATGCCCAGCGAATCATGGAAGAGAGCGTCACTCCGCTCTCGGAAGAAACCGTTCCGCTCTCCCAGGCCTGTGGACGTATCTTGCGCGAACCCATTTCCGCTCCCGCCGACATGCCCGCATTCGATCATTCGGCTGTGGATGGTTATGCGCTTCGCGGGGATGAGAACGCCGCGGAACTTGAGGTGGTTGGAGAAATTCGCGCCGGGCAGGCCATCGACAAGACCCTTCAGCCCGGGGAGGCCATCCGGATCTTGACCGGCGCGCGTCTGCCCGGCCCCGGACTGAAAATCGCCATGCAGGAGCATGTGGAAATCTCAGGTTCGCGCATTCGCCTGCTTCAGCCAGCCTCCACCAACTACATCCGGTCGCAGGGAACCGAGGCACGCGCAGGAGAGGTCTTGCTCGACTCGGGCACGCTTCTGGGCGCGGCGGCCCTGGCCCTGGTCGCTTCCCTGGGCCGGACATCGCTGCGGGTTCCCCGGTTACCGCGAATTTTCCACCTGACCACGGGCGATGAAATTATCCCGCCCGGACAGGTGCCAAAGCCAGGACAGATTCGCAACAGCAACGCATCTCTCATCTCAGCCCTGTGCCGGGAACAGGGGATCGAAAACATCACGCATCGCCATGCCGGCGACGATTGGCCTGCGCTCCAGCAAGTGGTGGCCGAGGCAAAGACAGAAACTTACGACCTGATTCTCATCTCCGGCGGTTCCGGGGCAGGCGATTACGACTTCAGCGCGAAGCTCTTTCAGCACCTCGGCGTTCCCATCCAATTCCGGCAGGTCAATGTCCGCCCCGGCAAGCCGCTCATTTTCGGTGCCACTTCATCGCAAGTGATCTTTGGATTACCCGGAAACGTCCTCTCCCATTTCGTCTGCTTCCATCTCTTTGTCCGCCGTGCCCTGGATCGACTGCTGGGCCGGACTGCCTCTAGCCCGGCTCAAGGTTTCTTGTCGACGGCGATGAACGGCACCGCCAATGATCGTGAGACTTGGTGGCCTGCCCAGGCCCGGTTGGAGGAAGGTCGACTGGTATGCCGGGCCCTTCCGTGGAAGAGTTCGGGCGACATCACCCGCCTGCCGGGAGTCAACGCCCTGATTCAGGTTCTCCCAATGACGCAGGAAATGCCCGCCGGGATCAGGGTCAACCTCCTGCTGACCCGCTCTCTCTAGAGCTTACTCGTTGATCGCCGCCATGGTCGCCGCCATGAGCTTTTCTTCCTTCTCCCGGGCGGCTTCGACATCATACGCGAAGTTATCCGGATGATCGGCGTTCAGGGGGGACATCGCACGGAGCCCCTCAATCATCGGTGGAATGATGGCCAGCGCATGATCGATTTCCGCCTCCGTATTGTAGTGGCTGAAGGAGAAACGGACACAACTCCGCGCCCGCGCGGGAGTCAACCCCATCGCGCTGAGCACATGCGACGGATCAAGCGAACCGGTCGTGCAGGCAGAGCCCGATGAAGCGCAAATGCCACTGAGATCGAGCTTGAGCAGGATCGCTTCCGCCTCAACGAAATCAAAGGCGATGTTGCTCGTGTTCGGCAGGCGCTGCTCGCGGTTGCCGTTGATGTAAAGGTTGGGGAGACGTTTCAGCAACGTCTCTTCAAAGCGGTCGCGCAAAGCCCGGATGCGGGTCTGTTCGTCCGCCAGCGTTTCCAACGCCAGTTCTGCCGCGCGACCCAGGCCGACAATCGACGCCACGTTTTCCGTGCCGCCGCGCTTGCCCCGCTCCTGGCCTCCGCCAATGACATAGGGCACCACCTTGGTCCGTTTCTTGACGTAGAGCACACCAACGCCCTTCGGCGCATGGAGCTTGTGGCCGGACATGGAAAGGAAATCGATATCGCTCTTGGCGACGTGGCGCAGGTCGATCTTGCCCGGCGTTTGCACCGCATCAGTGTGGAAAAGAACGCCCTTCTTCTTGCAGATGGAAGCGATTTCCTCGACCGGGAACAGGACGCCCGTTTCGTTGTTGGCCCACATGATCGAGACCACGCCGGTGTCGTCGCGAATGGCTTTTTCCACGTCGGCAACCGAAAGCGTCCCATCAGCCTGAACCGGCAGACGGGTGACGCCGAAGCCCATGCGCTCCAGCACATCGGTCTGGTTCATGATCGCCGAGTGCTCCACCTGGGTGGTGACGATATGCTTCTTGCCGGACGTTTGCAGCGCCGACCAGATCGCCATGTTGTCGCTCTCCGTGCCGCAACTGGTAAAAATGATCTCCTTGGGCGTGCAACCGAGCAGCGCGGCGACCTTCGTGCGCGCTTCGATGAGGTGACCTTCGACCAGCTTGCCGAAGCTGTAGGCGCTGGAAGGATTGCCGTAGTACTCGGTCAGGAACGGCACCATGGCCTCAAATACCTCCGGCGCGACGCGCGTGGTGGCGTTATTATCGAGATAAACAACTTCAGGTCGGGAGGCGTGCATAAGAGGATCGTGAACATTTTAGGATAACCTCCTCTCGGCATGTTGCAAGCCTGTTTGAAATTCTCGCATTTGTCCGTGCGGCGGACCCGGCTGCGGCTATAATCACGGGCTGTGACCTCCCTGGCGCTCTACTCCCGCATCTGGCTGGCCCAGATTCGCTACTCCACCGTGCGCGAGATGATGTTCAAGTCGAACTTCATCCTCTGGGTCATCGTCGATCTGACCTGGTTTGCCCTGCACCTGAGCTTCATCCAGTTTCTCTACCTGCAGGTCGATACCGTGGCGGGCTGGGGCAAATGGGAAATGGTGCTTCTCGTCACGACGAACATGGTGGTGCAGCAGATCTTCCAGATGTTCCTGATGATCAACCTGACCAAGCTCCCGGAGCTGGTCCGCACGGGCAAACTCGATTTCTTCCTCGCGCAACCCGCCTCGGCCCAGTTTCTCATCAGCACGCGCAATTTCGAGCCCGGTTCAGTCATCAACACCCTCGTCTCGCTCATTGTCTGCGGCGTGGCCATCGCCCATTTGCCGGAGCGGATGAGCCTGACCGGGCTTTGCATCTATCCCCTGCTCATCGCTTTCGGCGTGCTCATCCATTACTCGCTGCTCCTCATGCTCATGTCGCTCGGTTTCTGGATGACGCGGGCCTCGGGCTTCATCAACGCCTATTATAATGTCTTCCAGATCGCGCGGCTGCCCCGGGCGGCCTTCTCGGGGCTCACCCAGATTTTCTTTACCTGGGCCGTGCCCCTCCTGCTCATCGCCAATGTCCCGGCCTCGACGCTCCTCTATGGCTTGAATGGACGCGACCTGATCCAGATGGCCTTGACGACCGTCCTGCTCGTCGCGATCAGCACCTTCGTTTTTCAAATGGGCCTGCGCCGCTACGGCAGCGCGTCGTCGTAAAAGCAATTCGCGCGAATTACACATACAGTCCGGCTCTGTTCGCTGCAGTGGTAGCCGCCGCTGTCCCTAGCGGCGGATGTTTCGAAGCCGACGAGGCTTTTTGATGCCGACTGCAATGCCCACGCCACCGAATTAGTTTCCGCATCGAACCAGTTTTCCATTCGTGCTCACCCTTGAAACAGCCGCCGCTAGGGACAGCGGCGGCTACCACGGAATGCTTAAGTCGTCGAGGCTGGATCGATGGTATGCTTTATCGCGGACTCGAAACCGGGGCTCGCGCTTGCGTCCACCGCGCCAGGCTTTTCACGGCCACAATCAGGAGCAGCGTCAGCAACGCCAGCAAACCCACCACACCCACCGCCCAGCCTGCGACGACGCACAGGGCACTCAGCAGCGCAAAGACGACCGAGATCAGCAATTCGCCGATATTCCACACGATCCCAAACGCCCCGAGCGAGGCGACATTGGCCGGTGCCGTCAGCGCCCTCAACCCGGTCACGCCAAGATGAGTCAGCGTCGCCGCGCCACCCCCGATGACCGCCGCCAGCGTCCATTGATAAAGCGGATTTTTGTCCCCCAGCGGGACGGCCATCAGGAGCGTGCCCGCCACGAAGGCCAGCGGAGTCGCCAGGGCCTTCAGGTAAGTCCCCGCTGCCGGAATGAAATGCACCGTGGTTTCCGTCACCGTGGCCACGCTGAGGATGATCAACGTCGGCAACGTTCCCAGCCAGGCCATGTTTTCCGGCAGCGCGATGACGTGATAAAAGGCGAGAAGATTGATGCCCAGCAAAGGCAGCATGATGCGAAAACCCGACGAGACGCTCAGGAGCAGTCCCACGATCACCGCGGCAATCGGCTCGTTGTAAGTTTCCACGCTTTCACCCTACCCAAAATCGCCCCCAACGCGAACCCCGATTTGCCCCCTGTAGCGGCGGTCTATGACCGTCGCCGCATCCCCGTTGATTCCCACATCATAGTCGGGATGAAAAAGCAGCCATCTTTAACGATGCAAACGAAATCCAAAAAGGCCTTTCCTTATTTACCTGTGGTTTCGAATTGGCTAAGGCTTTGGAGCAGGAGGCGTAATCTTAGTATCAGTTTTGTCTCCTATAAAAATTTCTACGTCAGTAAAACTGCTATCTGGTTGAGGTTGTACTTTAAAAGGAATATGGCTATCTGTGAATAATTGCTTAAGAACCGGAAGCACGGGTTCATCCTTCCATGCAAGTATCGTTATTCCAGGATCGCAGTTGTTTATTTCATAAAAAACATACTGAGCATTTTGTTGTGAAAAAACCCGTCTTAGTGATTGACCAAGTTTATCTTCGTCATTTCCCACTACCGAAACCATATAGGCCCTTACTTTAAATGGCCAAAGAGCCTTCGACCAGATATCAATCTGGTCATTAGTTAGTGGCGTCCACTCATCTGGATCTACATACGCACCATCAGTGAGAGCATGCTGCTTCAGATTATCTACTTCTAACTTTAATTGTCTGATCTGCGTTTCGCTCTGCACGCTATCTTTACTCATGTTTAGAGCGTCAGATAGGCGAGTGGCTCTTGCTTGAGATTCATTGAGTTGCAATGTAATTGAGGAAATTTGAGAATTTTTTTGAGATAAGAGATCGCCTCTATTTTGATCCTCCCGGTAAACATGTACCGGAAAAATAAAAACTAAATAAAATAAGAAAACTGTGCAACCGACGATAAGAGTTGAAACTAAGCCAAAGAAGCCGTCCCATACCCATTCAATTGACGATTCTTTTCCCCTTATTTTATGGGCCAGATAAGTGCTCAATAGAAAAACAGCCATACCAATCATAAGGGGCAAAGTCCCTCCAGTGACCAGTTCCCATGTTCGCTTAAGGCACTCGGAAGAAGCGATTTTCCAATAACCCATAATTAATTATCTTAAACTAATTCTAAGCAATAGTCACGTCTAGACACAGTAATCCGAAAGAATAATCTCCTAAATAGGAGAAACTAAGAATGCAAGGGTTGGCCACCACAACTGCTAGACAAAATAGCTTTTCTCAACACTATGAAAACGGGAATACGCATGCTTTCGAGATCACTTTAAATCGGTAAAGATGTCTAATGCGCCACAAAAAGGCCACCCGTAATCGACGGAATATGGTCTAATCCAGGCAAGCCATCCCATGTCCCGCATCGAACTCCCCCTCCTTCTTGCCGAGGATCCCGATTTTCTCGTCGTGGCCAAGCCGCCTCATCTGCTCTCGCACCCGACACGTCCCGATGGCAAGCCGTCGCTTCTCGGCTGGTTGCAGGAAAAGTATCCGGGCGAATTCGTGGCGCTGGTCAACCGGCTCGACCGCGAAACGAGCGGCACCATCCTCGTCGCCCGCTCGCCGGAAGCCGCCTCGCGCCTTGGCACGCTGACCATGCGGCGGGAGATTCACAAATACTATCTGGCGCTGGTCACCGGACGCGTGGAAACCGAGCACGGCATCATGGACGCCCCCATCGGTCGTCTCGGCATCTCGCCCGAAAATCCGATCTGGCTGCGCCGCGGCATTATTCCGCCAGACGATCCGCTGGGCCGCAAAACCGCTGAAGCCCGCACCGAATACTGGCGCCTATCCGTCAGCGAAAAGCACTCACTCCTGCGGCTCCAAGCCCACACGGGACGCCTCCATCAACTTCGCGTCCATCTCGCCCATCTCGGTCATCCCGTGGTTGGCGATAAAATCTACGGCCCCGATCCAAATCTCTACCTGAAATTCATCGCAGAGGGCTGGACCGACGAGCATCAACGCGTGCTGGGCTTGCCGCGCCACGCCCTCCATGCGGCCGAAATCTCCTTCCGCTGGAATGAGCAGGACCGGACTTTTTCTGCTCCGCTCCCGCAGGACATGCAGGAGCTTGTCGCTTTGCTCTAAATCCTACCGTCCCGGATTCGCCACCAGCTTCTCGGAAAGATACGTGACGATGCGCCGGAGCTTCTCGTCGTCCTTCATCTTCGCCTCGATCGTCTTGTTGGCGTGAAGCACCGTGCCGTGATCGCGGCCACCAAAGGCATCCCCGATCTCGTTGAGCGAGGCGGTGGTGAGACGGCGGCTGAGGTACATCGCCACCATGCGGGGCAGCGCGATATTGGCGGGACGGCGCTTGCTCGTCATGTCGGCGAGGCGCAGGTCGTAGGTCTCGGCCACGCGGCGCTGGATCAAATCAATGCTCACCGTCTGCTGCCCTTCCTGCTGGAGCAGGTCGCGCAGGAGAACTTCCGTTTGCGCCACGGTGATGGCCTTGCCATGCAGCGAGGCGAACGCCGCCACGCGGTTAAGGGCGCCTTCCAGGCGGCGGATATTCGTCTTTACCCGCTCGGCGATGAAGCTGAGCACGGGATCAGTCAGCTTCTCCGGCATCGCTTCCATCTTGTGCTTCAGGATGGCCATGCGCGTCTCGGCATCGGGCAATTGCAACTCGGCGGGCAGCCCCATCTCGAAGCGGGAGGTGAGCCGCTTCTCGAGATTGGCGATTTCCGTCGGAGGCGAGTCGCTGGTCAGGACGATCTGCTTGCTGCCATCGCAGAGCGTGTTGAAGGTGTGGAAGAACTCCTCCTGGGAGCGGTCCTTGCCGGCGAGAAACTGAATGTCGTCGATCAGGAGCACATCGACCTGCCGGTAGCTCTTGCGGAACTTCGCGAGCTCCCCGTGCTGGATCGCGCTGATGTAGTCGTTGGTGAATTGTTCCGAGGTGACGTAGAGCACCTTGAGGTGCTTCTTGTTCTGCTGGATGAGATGCCCGACCGCCTGCATGAGGTGGGTCTTGCCCAAGCCGACGCTGCCGTGCAGGAAGAGCGGGTTGTAGGTGCGGGCCGGGGCCTGCGCCACCGCCATCGCCGCCGCATGGGCAAAGCGGTTGTTTTCTCCCACGACAAATGACGCGAAGGTATACCGGGGATTAAGACTGCTCCGCGATTCCGAAGTAATGGAGGGTGCGAGACGGAGCGGCTCTTTTTTAACGCGGACCGGTTCCGCTTTCGCGGGAGGCTGATCCGCTTCGATGGTCGCGGCCGATTCCTGGGAATGGAAAACAATCGAGACCGATTCGCCCAAAACGCGGGCCGCCGCCGACTTCAACTGGGGCAGATAATTTTCCTCAATCCAGTACTGGTAAATGCTGTTATCGGAGACCAAAGTGAGCGTCCGGTTGGCAAAGTTGTGAACACGCAAGGGACGGAACCAACGGGTCACGGCATCGGCAGAGACAACCTGTTGCAGTTCAATGCATATGGACGTCCAAATCTGGTTTGAATCGACAGTTGGGGCCAGGTTACTCACAAGTTATTCAGGTTTAAAGGATGAAGGTTTAGGGTGCTAAAGACCGGGCAAGTCGCTCGGTTTTATATTTATAAGTATCTGTTAATGAGCATCTTGAATGCACATTGCTATTTTGTGTGGTGAGAATGCCATTATTTAGCTACTTCAAATTCGGGGAGTTATTCCCCATCGGATAGTACCGGAACCAACAACAGTAAATTTTCATTTTCATTCCACTCACTTTTTTTCGAACTGCGGGATGGTCACCGTAATCACGCGTTGCCGGAGCGGCAAGAGAAATGGTCAATTGTGACGGAAATTTTCTTCTCTAAAAACATTGACGACAAATGCGTCTTCCTTCTTCCAGTTATTACGGAAAAAAGTCTTTTGTGGCGGTTGGTTGACGAATGGAAAACGCATCTTCCTCTCAGACAATTTCCTAGAGCAAAAAAGCGCCCTGCTATCGCATGAATGGAGAGGAGATGGCTGGGCCTTGTAGCATACCCTGACCTTCTGAGCTTGTCGAAATCGCCGTTCCTCCGTTCAATAGCGGACTCTTCTTATGGCTTCATCGATTTTGCAGGATCTTCACTGGCGTGGACTCGTGGCCGACATGGCCAATCGTGAGGAGCTGGAACGGCTGCTCGCTCCCGGCGCTCCTCCCGTCACGCTCTACGTCGGCTTCGATCCCACGGCCGACAGCCTCCACCTCGGCCATCTCATCGGCCTGCTCATCCTGCGCCGGTTCCAGATCGCGGGACATCGCCCCATCGCGGTGGCGGGCGGCGCAACCGGCATGATCGGCGATCCCAGCGGCAAGTCGGCGGAGCGCAATCTCCTCTCGCCCGAAATCCTTGAGGCCAACATCTCCGGGATTCAGGGCCAGCTCGGACGCTTGCTCGATTTCGAGAGCAAGACGAATCCGGCCCTCCTCTTGAACAACGCCGATTGGGTCCGTCCCATCAGCGTCCTCGATTTTCTCCGCGATATCGGCAAACACTTTTCCGTCAATGCCATGATGGCCAAGGACAGCGTCCGTTCCCGCATGGAAGGTACCAGCGGCATCAGCTTCACCGAGTTCTCCTACTCGCTCCTACAGGCCTACGATTTTCTCCACCTCTACAACGCGCACGGTTGTATCCTGCAGGCGGGCGGCGCGGATCAATGGGGCAACATCACGGCGGGCATCGATCTCATCCGCCGTAAGCACGACGTGACCGCCTGCGGCCTCACCACGCCACTCCTGACCAAGACCGATGGCACCAAGTTCGGCAAGACCGAGGGCGGTGCAGTCTGGCTCTCAGCAGCAAAGACCAGCGTCTACCGCTTCTACCAGTTTCTCATTCAGGTCGAGGATTCGCAGGTCATCCAGTTGCTCAAGCTCTTCACCTTTCTGCCCCAGGAGGACGTCGCTGCTCTCGAAGCGCAACATCTCGCCACCCCGGAGCGCCGGGATGCCCACAAGAAGCTGGCCTTCGAGTTAACCACGCTCGTTCACGGCGAAAGCGCCACGGCGGATGCGATCCGCGCTAGCGAGATTCTTTTCGGTGGTTCGCTGGACGGGATCACCGAGGCGCAGTTCAACGAAGTCATCGCGGAAGTCCCCAACGTCACCCTCTCCCGCTCCCTCCTCGGCCAGCCTGAGGGAGCGCTCGTCGATGTCCTGATCGCCGCCAAGCTCAGCCCCTCGAAGGGCCAGGCCCGGAAAGACATTGAGGCGGGCGGCGTCTACGTCAATAACGTGCGCGCCACCGACGTCAAACTCATCGTCGGGGCGGAACATCTTCTCTTCGGCCAGTTCGTCCTCTTGCGGAAAGGCAAACGGAACTACGCCCTCGTGAAGTTTGAGGCCTAACAGCCCTGCTCAAGCTCCCTCGCTCCCTCGTTCCCAAGTTGCACTTGGGAACGCACCTGCTGAGGCAATTTCATTGCCGATCCCGCCCCGCCGAATCTTGGACCCTACGTCTGCTCAGGCGACTTCTCCGCCAGCAAGGCATCCAGATCAAAATGGCGATTGGACATCGCGATTTTACCCGATGCATCGCGCGGCCATTCCGCAACCGGCCGGTCCCGGTAAAGCTCAACGCCATTTTGATCGGGATCGCGCAGGTAAAGCGCCTCGCTCACACCATGGTCAGATGCGCCATCAAGACGGATACCGGCGCGATTGAGCCGACGCAGGGCATCCGCCAGCGTAGCCCGGTCGGGATAACGAATGGCCAGGTGATAAAGCCCCGTGGTTCCGAAAGCCGGGGGAGAACCACCCTCGCTGTCCCACGTATTGAGCCCGATGTGATGGTGATAACCGCCCGCGCTGATAAAGGCCGCCTGGCTCCCCATCCGCTGGATCAGTTCAAAGCCAAGCACGCCACAATAAAACGCCAGCGCACGATCCAGGTTCGCCACCTTGAGGTGCACATGGCCAATATCAACGCGCGGATCAATCGAAGAGTTCGTGGACATCTTTCCACCATACGGGCAGGCCCAAGCCGCGCAAGTGAGGTACGCCGGGCCAGAAGGCAATTTGAGGGAAATTGCAGCTCAGCCTTGCCCTCGTTTCGGAACCGCGCCTAGGCTGGGGCATGGCCCGTCCTCAAAATGTTGTTGAGCTGCTGCAGGATCTGGTCGCCATTCCCAGCGTTAATCCGCACGGCAGCCCGGGCACGGACCAGGTGGGCGAACAGGCGATGGGCGAATATGTCGCCGATTTTCTTCGTCAACTCGGCGCCGACGTTGCCCTTGAGGAAGTCGAACCGGGACGGCCCAACGTCGTCGCCTCCTTCCAGCCGGAAAAGCCAACGGCCCATCTCGCCTTCGCGCCGCACCTCGACACCGTCAGCGTGGCCGGCATGACCATTCCTCCCTTCGACCCCGCCATTCGCGACGGTAAACTTTTTGGGCGCGGCTCAACGGATACCAAGGGACCGATGGCCGCTGCCCTCTGGGCGGTGAAGGAATGGGCGGAGAGCCCGGCGCGCGCGCGCTCGCGGATTCACTGGACTTTTCTCGCGCTGATGGGAGAGGAAGCCGGGAACGATGGCGCCCACGCCTTGGCGAAGCAGGGCTTTTCGAGCGATCTCACCCTCGTCCTTGAGCCCACGAACCTTGGCGTGGTCACGGCGCACAAAGGTGCGCTCTGGCTCGATATCACCACGAGCGGCTTGGCCTGCCATGGCTCAACGCCGGACCGGGGCCGCAATGCCATCTACGCGATGAGACGCGTTCTTGAGGTCATCGAGGAAAAAATCATTCCGGCGCTGGGTAAACAGGCGCACCCCAAGTTGGGCTCTTCCACGGCGAACGTCGGCACGATTTCCGGCGGCAGCAAGATCAACATCGTGCCGGACGCCTGCCGCATCGAAGTCGATTGCCGCGTCGTGCCCGGCGTTGTGCCGGAGAAACTCCGCGCCTTCTTTGAGACGGAATTAAGCGCGGTTGTGTCCGGCGTCGAGGTCCGACTTCAGCGTTTTTCGCCCCCGCTCGATACCGACGAGGCCCTGCCCTGGGTCGCCCGGCTGGGCCATGAGGCGAGGGGATTCACGACGGCCCCCTGGTTCTCCGACGCCTCCGTCCTGAGTGGTGTACGTTGTCCCTCCGTCTGCATCGGGCCCGGTTCCATTGCGCAGGCGCATACCAAGGACGAGTTCATCCTGCTCAGCGACCTGGAAGAGGGCACCGATTTTTTCCGGCGCTGGATTCGTGCGGCGGAAGACGCGGCGGCATGAACCCGGATGGTATTTCTCAACCGCATGAGTTCCGTTTTTCGTCGCGCTGAAAATTTCTACCGGGAGCAAACCGGGCAATCGCTGGTTCTCGTCTTCGTCCTCTTTCTGCTCAGTGTCCTGGCGCAAATCGTTTTTCGACGCGAGTTGGCTCCGGGTGAATTCGGAACGCTCAACACCGTCCTCGGCCTCATCGGTTTGATGACCGTCCCCGTGATCGCCGTCGACCGCGCGTTGGCCTGGTACCTTTCGCGAATCCATGCTCCCGCCCGGGACCACTCCCTCGTGGCCTTGCGCGACGCCTCCCTCCCGATCCTCGAAATGAGCGCCTGGGCCTGGGCAGCCTTGACCCTCGTGCTGCTCTTCCCCGTGCTTTCCCTGCTGGATCTGCCCCGCTTTTCGCTCGGTCTCTTTGCCTTGCTCAACATCTTCATTGCTCTTGCCGGGGTGGTCAGCGGCGCGATCTGTGACCAACTCCGTCAGGCACGCTTCTGGGCGGGATTGCTCCTGGCGGCAGCGGTTATCCGTCTCCTCGCGGGTGGACTTCTCGCCCATTACGAGCCGTGGTCGGAATCGGTCCTGGCGGCTTTTATCCTCGGTGGCTTTATTATTCTGGTGCCGGTTTTGCGCCAGGCCCCGATTGAGATCGAAGCGCGAATCCGCGCCGTGCAGGCCATCCTGGATCGCGACTTTCTCATCTATCTCGGTGCGACTTTCAGTGTTCTTCTCGCGGTGTTTCTCTTTTCCAGCGCGGATCGCATCATCGCGCAAAGCTGGTTTGGCAGCCCCAGCCCGGACAACGCGGGTACCTTGAAAGACTACGTGAATTGGCCGGCGTTCGATGCCTACCAGTCGGCGGGACTCCTCGGGCGTTCGTTGCTTTGGGGCACCCAACCGCTTCTGCTCATCTTCTTCGCGCAACGCTCCCGCCTGGAGAAAAGCACCTCCGCTTCGCTCCTCTGGTTTTGGATTTATCTCGGCGCGTTGATCACCGGCGTCATCCTGCTCATCCTCCTGCGCCAACCCGTGAGTCGATGGTTTTGCGGTACCGACTTTGCCCCAACGGCGGGCCTCGTCCCGGTCTTCGCCCTGGCCATGATTCCCCTCGGACTTCTGCACGGACTTTCGTTTTTTGCCCTCGCCTCGCGACGCTACCCCGAGTGCTTTGTGCTCGGCGGCTGCTCCATCGGCTATGCCCTTTTGCTTTATCTGGTCGGTCGCCAACCGCAATTGATGCCGGCCTACATGTTCGGCGGCGGCATGGTGACGGTGATGATCGTTCTCTTCGTCGGCGTGGTGCGCTGGGGGCGCAAACAACCATGAGCGAGCCCGCGCCCATCGCCTTGTCCGTGGTCATGCCGCTCTTCAATGAAGAACGGCATATCACCTCCAACGTCGAGCAAACTCTCGGCGTGCTCCGGATGCTGGGGCCGTTCGAGATGATCCTGGTCAACGACGGCAGTTCAGACCGATCCGGCGAAAAGATCGACCGGCTCGCCCAGCAATTTCCCGGTGAAATCGTCACGCTGCAATTGCCCCGTTCCGGCAAGGGCGAGGCGCTCCGGCGCGGCACGCATGCCGCCCGCGGTGCGTACGTCGTTTTCATTGATGCCGATCTCGACCTGCCGCCGGAACAGATTCTCTTTTTCGTCGCCATCCAGCGCGTCAAAAAAGCGGATGCCGTCATTGGCAGCAAGTTGCATCCCGATAGCACCGTCGATTATCCCTTCATCCGCCGCGTCTACAGCCTCGGCTATTTCTGTCTCGTGAAACTCCTCTTCGGCCTGCCCGTGCGCGATACCCAGACCGGGCTCAAGCTCGTGCGGCGCGATCTCCTCCTTCAAGCGCTGGACAAGACCGAGAGCCGCGGTTTCACGCTCGATCTCGAGTTGCTCGTGCGTCTGGTGCAACTCGGGGCCGTCATGGTGGAAGCCCCCGTCGTGGTGCAACACTCGTTCAAGTTCGGCGGCATCGGCCTGGGCGTCGTCTGGCAGATTTTCCGCGACACTTGGCGCGTCTGGAGACGCGTGCGGACGCAGGGATAATTTCGGGCTCGATTTAACTCCTGATAGCCATATCAACCAAGCGTCGTTGAAATCTCTCTTAGGTCGAAGTTTTTGATAAACATGAAAACATGAAGACACGATAGACATGAAAGGAAGGCAAGTTAGTCAAACCTTCCCGTCCCTTCCCCTTCATGTCTTTCATGATTTCATGTCTTCATGTTCAATCAGGCCGGAAAGAGCCAAGGACTCCAAATCAACGACAAGATTCCTCTTACCCCACCGTCAGTCCCCAAGTTTTAAAAATCAAAAATGGTGCAGAGCTGTCCGATGGAACAGTCAAATCCTTCCAAGGGCGGAAATGGAGACTGGCCTACGCCTCGGGTCTTCAGGCCCGGGCGCGAAAACGGAGCCG
>CAIPBM010000133.1 GCA_903863295.1 uncultured Verrucomicrobiota bacterium
AAGGCTCCGGGCGGTTACCAGAGCACGTTGTCGGAAGCGCGGGTGCCGTTCATTTTCATGAATGCGGTCGGCGTTCACCGTGATGTCGAGACCATGCTGCATGAGGCGGGACATGCCTTTCATGCCCTGGCCGCGCGTGAATTGCCGCTGCATGCCTACCGTGGTGCGCCGATTGAATTTTGCGAGGTCGCCTCCATGGGCATGGAACTGCTGGCCGCGCCTCACCTCGATCTCTTTTACTCCAAACCCGATGCGATCCGCGCCCAACGTGATCATCTGGAGGGGATCATCAAGTTTTTCCCCTGGATGGCCACGGTTGATGCTTTCCAGCACTGGCTCTACACCCATCCCGGCCACACCCGCGAAGAGCGTGCGGCGTATTGGCTCTCGCTCATGGATCGCTTCGGCGGCATTGAGGACTGGAGTGGATTCGAGAAAGCCCGTGCCCATGGCTGGCACCGGCAACTCCACATCTTTGAGATTCCGTTCTACTACGTCGAATACGGCATCGCGCAGCTCGGGGCCTTGCAGCTTTGGCAGGCCGCGCGCCGGGATTTGCCCGCGACACTCGATAATTACTTGCAGGGCCTGAGCCTCGGTGGCTCGCGTCCATTGCCTGAATTATTCCAAGCGACCGGACTCGCCTTCGACTTTACCGACAAGACCATCGCTCCGCTGATGCGGAATGTGAAGGATGCTTTAGTTGAGTTGGCATGCTAGAATAAGACCCATGTCTAGGGCCCACTCCTATTTTGGTACCCGGAAAAAGCTGCGGGTGGCGTGCACCGCTTTGATGCTGGTTTCCGCCTTGCTGCCCCTCTCGGCGGAGCCAAGCGACGACGAAAAAAAGGCGTTTCACTCTGCAGAGCAATCCTACAAGGACGGTGCGTTTGACCTCTGCAATGATCGCGTGACGGGCCTGCTCAAGAAATTCCCCAAGACGGAGCTGGCCGCCCAGGCGGAATTGCTCCAGGCCCAGGCTCTCTATCATTTGGGACGAAGTGATACCGCTCTGGCCGCCCTCAACCTGCCCATTGATCAAATTCCCGCGAACCTTCAAGCCGACACGCTTTTTTGGCAGGCTGAGGCGCTTCTCGATCTCGGTAAGTGGCCGGAGGCGGAGCAGAAATACCGGGCGCTTTTGGCTTTAAAAGACCCCGGTGATCACGGAGACACCGCCAACCTCGGACTCGCCTGGGCGCTTTTCAAACAGGGCAAGGAAGCCGATGCGCTTCCTCTCATTCAGGCCTTGATGAAGGAAAAGGCCAAAACCCGCGCAGGCCTGCAGGCGCAATTGCTGCTTGCCAAGGTGGAATTGGCCAAGCGGCAACTCAAGGAAGCCATCGCTGGCCTCACAGCACTCCTCGCCGCGCAACCCGATCCAGGGTTGAATTTTGAGACCCAATACTGGTTGGGCGAAGCCTATGCCGCCGATAGCCAATATGATTTGGCTGTGACTGCTTACCGAAAGGTCACGGATGATCCCAAGGCCTTTCCGAAACCGCTGGTCGCCCAGGCTTGGCTCGGACTGGGGCGGGCTGAACACGCCCTCCAGCAGGATGACCAGGCCGTGCTCGCTTATGAGCAGACCTACAAATTGACTGAAAATGAAGGCACGCGCCTTGATGCCTTCCAGGCCTACCTGGAATGTGCACGGGTCGGTGGACAGTTACCGGAAGCCGTTGTGAAGTTGCAGGAATTCGCCAAGACCTCCGACCAATCCGCCCCGGCCGCACTCTTCGCCATCGGTTCGGTCCTGGCCGAGAATGGGGATGACGACAAGGCGATCGGTATTCTCGAATCGCTGCTGGTCGCTTATGGAAACAGTCCCTGGGTTCCGGCAGCGAATTATCAACTCGGTCAGCTCTACGCCCATGCGGGAAAACCGAAGCAGGCGATCAAGGCTTTGCAGCTCTGTATCAGTACAAGCACCGATCCGATATTGGTTCGCTCCGCCCGGTTCCAGCTCGGTTTTGTTCTCCTGAAACAAACGAAGGACTATGCCGGGGCGGCGGCGCAGTTTGCCCAGATTTCTGATGGCACGGATACCTCGGCCGAAAACGCCGCGTACAACTTTCTCCTGACCCAAGCCTACCTCAACAAAGCCGATGCCTTTCTCAAGGCTGAGGTCGACTTTGAGAAGCGCTTTCCCAAAAGCACCCACGCCAAGGAACTCGCCCTCGCGGAAGGGCAGCTTCTCGCCGGTGCGGGTAAAAATGATGAGGCCAAGGAGGCTTTCCAAAAAGCGATTGCCCTCCCTGGAACGGGGCCCGACCAGGAGGCGCTGCTCAAGGCGCTATCCGATCTTCAATACCAGACCAACGACCTTGAGGGCACGCGGGCAACGAGTCAGTTGATCGTGAATCAATTCCCCAACGACGCGCTCGCCGCGGCGCAGCGCGGTGTCCTTGTCGACTACGAATTGAAGAAGTTGAACGAAGACCAGGTTGAGCACGCCTTGGTGGAACTGGCCCAGAAATATGCCTCCGCGCCTGGCGCACCGGAAGCCTACTTCCGGCTTGGCGAATTTTATTTCTATCGCCAGGACTATGTGAAGGCCCAGGACGCTTTCCAGCAACTGACCGTCAACTATCCCACCAGCGGCTATACCGACCACGCCTACTTCTTTGCCGGCCAGGCCGCGTTTGCGCATCAAGACTACACCGCTGCTCTGGCCTTGCTGGAAAAAGTCCCGGACAGTTCTCCCTTTAAGCCCGATGCGCGTCTCTGGGAAGGGCGGGTCAATCAACAGCAACTCAATTTCAGCCAGGCCAGTTCACTCTTCGATGCGGTCCTGGCGACGGAAAAAAGCGGCCCCCGCTTTGTCGAAGCCAACCTGCTCAAGGGCGAATGTCTCTTTGAACTCGGCTCGAAGGATTCTTCCAATTATCCGCTGGCGGTCGCCTGCTTTGAGCAAATTCTCAAGAGCAAGGAAGGCACGATCGCCGAGCGGAACGAAGCCGGGGTTCGCGAAGCCAAGTGCCTCGAGAAGATGGGGCAGATCAATGACGCCATGGCGCTTTACCTCAATGTTCTCTACGGTCGGCTTGCCGGAGACGATTCCGGTTCCCCGACCCCTCCGGAATTCTCCTGGCAGATCAAGGCCGGCTGGGAAGCGGGGCGCATCCGTGAAGCCCAGAAGGATTGGCGTGGCGCGATTGAAATCTACAAGCGCCTGGAGCAGATCGGTGGTGCGCATCAGCAGGAATTTCAGGATCTCGAAAACAAGCTCCGCCGCGACAACTACATCTACGAGTAGGAGTAGGGCGACGACATCGTATCTCGCTCCCAAGTTGCACCTGGGGACGAGGGAAATGTCGCTACCTTCAGGCCGCGTAGACGGCTTCTTGCAATCCCAGCACGTCACGCGTCCATGAGGTCACGCGCTTGCTGAGTTGGGCGTTCTTGATCAGGGAATCGCCGTGGGACGGGATCATTTCCTTGAGCTTGGTCTGCCAGGGAAGCGTCTTCATTTCGTCCTTGAAGCAATGGCTGATGAGATCGATCATAATGGCTACGGCGGTGGAGGCGCCGGGCGAGGCGCCAAGCAAGGCGGAGATTGAACCATCGCCGGCACAGATGACCTCCGTGCCGAACTGGAGGATGCCGCCTTTCTTGGGATCTTTTTTGATCACCTGTACGCGTTGACCGGCATGTTCCAGCACCCAGTCTTCCATCTGGGCCGTGGGAACAAAATCCTTCAGGGCGGCCAGTCGCTTCTGCGGCGACTGAAGAACCTGGCCGATCAAGTAGAGGGTCAGGTCCACATTCTGCAAGCCCGCCGCTGTCATTGGGATGAGATTGTCCGGCCGGATGGAGAGAGGGAAATCAAGCAGCGATCCCTTCTTGAGATACTTGGTGGTGAATCCGGCAAAAGGGCCGAAGAGGAGGCCTTTCTTCCCGTCGATCATCCGCGTGTCGAGATGGGGCACCGACATGGGCGGCGCCCCGACGGAGGCCTTGCCGTAGACCTTTGCGCTGTGCTGCTCGATCAACTCAGAATTCGTGCAGCGCAACCACTGGCCGCTGACGGGAAAACCGCCAAAGCCACGCCCTTCAGGAATGCCCGATTTTTGGAGGAGCGGCAGCGCGCCACCACCGGCCCCGAGGAAAACAAACTTCGCATTCACGGTCCGCTTCTGGCCCGCGACCTTGTCGTTGACGTAGATGCGCCAAGTGGAATCGGCATCGCGGTGCAGATTCAGGACCTCATGCTGGAGGTACACCTTGACGCCGCCCAGGCTCTTGAGACAGGCGATCAGGCTACGCGTCAAGGCACCGAAATTGACGTCGGTGCCCCCTTCCATCCGGGTGGCGGCAACTGGTTCAGGAGAAGTGCGCCCCTTCATGACGAGCGGCATCCAGATCGCGAGCTTGGCGGGATCGTCAGAGAATTCCATTCCGCTGAAAAGATGGTGCTGGTCAAGCGCCTGATGACGCTTGCGGAGATACTCGACGTTCTTTTCACCCCAGACAAAGCTCATGTGGGGAATGCGACGGATGAAAGTCTCCGGGGATTTGATCCGGCCCTGCTCGACGAGGTAAGACCAAAGTTGCTTCGAGACCTTGAACGCCTCATTGATCTTGAGCGCCTTGGAGATATCGATTGAGCCGTCCTTGTTCTCCGGCGTGTAGTTGAGCTCGCAGAGCGCGGAGTGACCGGTCCCGGCATTGTTCCAGGCGTCGGAGCTTTCCTCGGCGACCCCATCCAGACTCTCAAAAATCTCGATGGTCAAGTCAGGCTGTAATTCCTTCAGGAGAACGCCCAAGGTGGCGCTCATGATGCCAGCGCCCACGAGAACGACATCGGGGCCGGGGGGGGAGGAGGTAGTGCTCACAGGGAAATACGAATAGCGATTTTCACAGAATTAGCAATGCTAATGCTGAATCTCTTGCCGCCCAAGACTTGCCAAATGGCGGATGTTCGCCACGTTAGTCGCATGATCACGCTCCTCATCGCTACGAATCGTCCCGGCAGCAACACGGAAAAAGTCGCGGCGCATATTGTTGAAATTTACAAGGCCCGGAATACGCCTCTCGCGGTCATCGATCTGCATCAATTGCCCCCGGAGATTTTTGCCGCCACGAGCTATGCGGAAAAGCCGGCCAGCTTCGCACCTTTCCAGGAGGCCATTTCCAAGGCCAGCGGCATCATCATCGTGACCCCGGAGTATAACGGCGGTTTCCCCGGCGTCTTCAAGTACTTCATCGATATGCTCAAATTCCCGGAGAGCTTCAATGGCAAGCCCTTCGCCTTCGTGGGACTCTCCGCTGGAATCGGAGGTGCCGGGCGCCCCATTGAGCAATTTGAGACCTTGGTGAGCTACCTGCGAGGGCTCATTTTCCCCCAGACCGTGATGGTTCCCGGCATTTTCAATCACCTTGACGAGGCAGGTCGCTTGAAAACCAAGGAAGTCGTTGAGCGATTGGAAAAGCAGGCCGACGGATTCATCAAATTTGTCGGTCAGCTTGGCAAGGCTTGAGCGAAAAACCGTTTTTCAAAAGAATTGACACTCCCTCAGCCCCCTGCTAACTAGCTTGGGAAGCTCTTTATAGTGTAAACAGCTCTAAATAGAATGGGTTGCGGTATAAATGAGCAATGATTTCAATTGTGGCTAATCTCCAAAAATACCTTCTTACTGCCGCCCTGATTGCCGGGTTGATCATGGGTTCTGCCCCAAGCTCGTTTGGTCAGAATTTGATCGTGAATGGGACGTTTACGAATTTCACCACGACTGGGGCTGACTATAAGTCCACGGGTGCCGGGGTTAACATACCTGGCGGATATAACACCGGTACGACTCTTACCGGCTGGTCTAATACGGGGTATACTTTTCTATTTAATACAACTGGTTCGAGCAATAATGTAGGCGATCAGTCTGTTACGGGTTCAGGTGGCGCGCTTGCGCTCTGGGGGCCAAAAAATGGCTCGAACAATGGTTTGGTCGCCGCTCCCGGCGGAGGTAATACACTCGGATTGGACGGCGTGTATCAGCGAGGCGTTCTCTCTCAAGTAGTAACGGGCTTGACCTCGGGCAAGCAATATATGGTTTCGTTCGAGTGGGCTGGAGCTCAACAGCAAAACTATACAGGTGCGACGACGGAAAGCTACTCAGTGGCCTTGGGAGGCACGGGCTATAACTCAACCACTCAAGTTCTAGACAAGGCTCAAACTACGGCGACGGCGAATAATGTCTCCAAGGGTTTTACCGGCTGGATGGCTCAGTCCTTTACTTTCACCGCAGATGCCACCTCGGACACCCTCTACTTTTTGGCTAACGGCACGCCCAATGGTCTACCTCCTTTCTCGCTTCTGGCCGATGTAACCATGGTTGCCGTGCCCGAGCCCAAGGCGACGGCTTGTCTGGTTATCCTGTTCGTCATGTTGATCATGGTTGGAAATTGGATCCGCCGTCGGTTCTCCAAGAACGAACCTGCCAGCGCCTGATTCTGACGAATCAGAAGGTGTGCTGTGCCGGCGCGGTCACGCCTAACCTGTCCGCAACGCTATCCTTATGTTGGAGTATGTGTTCAACTACCTCTCCGTCCTCGCCCTCGACGTTCTGCGTCTGACAATCTGGCTGGTTCTCCTCGTGGCCATCTTTGTGCCTCTGGAGCGGGTGTTTACCCTTCATCCCGCCCGGTTCTGGCGAGCCCAGACTGGAGTTGATCTCGCCTGGTACTTCCTCAACAGCTTGTTGCCTGCCGCCTTTATCGCGCTGCCGCTGTCGCTTTTGGCAGAGCTCTTGCATGGGGCCGATCCGGGCGGCTACTACACCGCCGTGGCCAGCCTACCGTTATGGTTGAAGGTCATTCTGATGCTTTTGGTAAATGATCTGGGATCCTACTGGTACCACCGGGCTTCACACTTTTATCCGGTGCTGTGGCGCTTTCACGCCATTCATCATAGCGCCGAGCATGTCGACTGGCTGGTCAACACCCGGGCACACCCCATCGACATGATCTTCACCCGCCTCGCGGGACTGGTTCCGGTTTATCTGCTCGGCCTTGCACAAGTGACCGGAGGACGCCCCGACCCTGCCGTGGCCTTGGTGGTGATTTTCGGCACCGTCTGGACTTTCTTCATCCACGCCAATATCCGTTGGCGCTTGGGCCCGTTGGAGTGGATTCTTTCATCTCCTGCGTTTCATCACTGGCATCACACCAATGATGAACATCGCGACCGCAATTTCGCCTCCATCTTCCCCGTGATTGACCGCGTTTTCGGCACGGCCTGGCTTCCGCATTACTGGCCACCCGTCTACGGCATCGACGCCCAAGTCCCCTCAACCCTGACAGGGCAATTTACCGAGCCATTAACCACAACGATTTTCCCCACCAGTCCCAACACACCTTCAACAAGCGGACTAAATCTCGAGCATCGCATCGAGCACGGCATCAGCAATAAACCGCTGTGATGCAGAGCGAAAAAGCGGAGCCGGAGGGATTCGAACCCTCGGTAGGAACAAGTTCCTCATAAAAAATTGTTTACCTCTGATAGGCAGGTTCTGGCAGGTTCGGGCTTGCTCTGGCTTATTGGAACCTGCATTGTCACCTTGTGGCATCCCTTAGACGCAAACCCAATTCCCGGTACTATATCGCCTGCTTTACGGGAGTGAATAAGAAGCAGCTCCAGAGAAGCACCAAAACCACGGACAAAAAGACAGCCCTCAAGCTTGCCAACGAGTTCGAGGATGCCTACCGACAGAAGCGGACGGCCACTCAGGTACGGAAGGTCATCCTAGACGCCCACGAGGCGCTTTCAGGGCATCGCCTCGAGTCGGTCACCGTTCGGGATTACATGGATCGGTGGACCAATACTTGCAAAGGTACGGTGGCACCCCGGACGCATGAGAAGTATGAAACCACCGCCCGGCAGTTCATCTCCTATCTCGGAACACGGGCTGATGATGACTTGATGATGGTGACCCGCGCGGATATTGAGTCGTTCCGGGACCAGGTAGCCTCTCGGTTAAGTGCGGGGAGTGCTAATCTCGCTCGGAAGATCATTTGCGTGGCCTTTGGGAAGGCGGTCAAAGACGGGATTATCTCGGTCAACCCAGCCGAAAGGCACGACAAAATCAAGGTCGGCGAAGATAAGGGGCCACGGCGCACGTTATCGGTCGAAGAAATTACGCGATTACTAGGAGCGGCCGACGAGGAGTGGAAAGGCATCATCTTGTTCGGCCTCTATACCGGGCAACGGATTGGTGACATCGTCAGGATGACTTGGCAGAACGTCGACCTTCTCGCTGGAACGACCGGGGAAATCCGGTTCATCACCCAAAAGACCAAAAGGCGAATGGCGCTCCCAATCCACCCGGTTTTGCGGCTCTACCTGGAAAATCTACCGGCGGGTGAAGATCCCAAGGCTCCGCTTTTTCCGAAAGCGAATGCTGTTATCGGCCGGACGAAAAATGGTGCGACGGGGACGCTCTCCAATCAGTTCCGGGACCTTCTCGAAAGCGTCGGCATGGTCGAGGTCCGGGCCCAGGACAACAAGAAGCGAGGGCAGGGGCGAAACGTTCGCCGGGTAGTGAGCGAGGTTTCCTTTCATTGCCTACGCCACACAGCCACGACGTTGCTTAAATCGGCAGGAGGCCAAGAATCGGTCGTGAAGGAAATCATTGGGCACAGCAGCGATGCTGTTAGCCGCCTCTACACCCATTTCAACGTGGACGACCTGAATCGCTTGGTGTCCCTGCTTCCCGACGTCACGGCCGGCAAGAAGAAGCCCATGAAGAATGCATCATGACGAATAAACGGCATCTATCAGTCACCAAAGAGCTCAAAACTTTGGAAACCATACAGCAGGACGTCGCAGAGCAATTCGGCATACCTGTCGAGGCTATTCGAGATGCGGACCGCTTGCGGAAGGCCGACCCACGTACTTTCAACCGAGTCAGGGCCGGGGAGATTCCTCTGCCGGGCTGGGAGCCCCATGACAATCATCCTATAGCCGCCATGATCCCTCCGCGGACGGAATCCGAGTATCGGCTCCTCGTTCGAAGTATCCGAAGACTCGGACTGCTTGAGCCTATCGTGCTTTACGAGGGCAAAATTCTTGAGGGTCGACATCGGTACAAGGCTTGTTTGGAAGCTGGAATCAAGCCTCAGTTCATCACTCCTGCCATAGATAATCCATACCAGTACGTGGTGAGCCACTCGAATCGGACAATGGATGAATATCGGGACGCTGTCCGAAAAACACTCAATTCATTTCGCTCTGGCCCGACAATGCTCCAACCCATCTCAGAAGCCCCGACGAAGCTTGGTTGGGAGGAGTGGGATTTTACGATCTATCTGGGCGATAACTTCAAAAAAGAGCTAACGGAGGATCAGCGTGCCGAGATGGAAATGTGCTGGATATACGAATTGTATCGGGAGAAGGTTAGCTATTTAACAAGGAATTTTCCCTTGAAATTTGAAGAATTTAACTACACCAAAGAGTGGACTGAACTGGTGTGTGTTGCCGCTAATGATGTCGTCGGTGAAGCTATTTTTTCCTGTCCCGATTTTCCTATTCAACCTTGGCTCAGGCTTCCACCGGAAGAGCGCAAAGCGTTGGCCAATATTTACCAAAAAACTCAATCCTTGTTTCCCGAGAGGTGCCAGGACCATCTGGATGCAATCGGTCAGGCAGCTTATCAGCACGACGAGAAATGGAATGCGGGCGAAGCCGCACTGACGAATTTCGCGCCAGTCGTCAAGACAGTCAAAAACACGCACGTCGCCCTCATCGAGTTGGATCTGAGCGAACTACAGGGCGATTTGATTAAGAAATTCAAAAAGCTCATCGAGTCCCTTCAGGGCCCCAAGGCTCGCAACCCCAAGAGGTCGGGGAGAGGGGGATCGACAAAGGATATGCTTAGACGTCTGTCGGCTTGGCGGCTCAAGCGAAATTACGGTACATGTGCCGAAGCACATAGAGCTGCGAGAGAGGCCGGCCGGATTGCACCCTATGAAGGGAGTAAGGACAAATCCTCAACCGGGGCCATCATGAACTGGGATACCTGGGACAATGCCTTCGGAGAATTCGAGAAGGCTCTTCGGGCCGAATTAAATAAAATCTGATTTCGTTCCCTGTTTTCAAGGAGCCAGATGCGGCCTAATGCCGCCCATGAGCACGAGCGAGTTGCTGGCAGAGAATTCAGCGAAGATCAAACCGGAGTTCATTCGGATTCCCAAAAAGGGTTCATTCTGCCCTTACACCGGCCTTGGCTGCGACACTATATTTCGACTGGTTACGCCGTGCAAGCGCAACGGGTTTAAGCCGCCGGTGAGGAGCGTGTCATTACGCCCTCGAGGAAGCGCCCGCGGCACCCGGCTCGTCAATTACGACAGTCTCATGGCCTATCTGAACTCACAGACGGCGACTGCCGAATAAAACTCCGAGGGAACGCAAGGACGACCAAAATGACCAACTTCATCGACATCTCGCCAGCGACCACGGCTCAAGCACAGGTTGCCGCCAAATTGAGCGCCAGCGGCCTCACCAGCGCCGATCTGGCCCGGAAGTTGGGTATCAGCGTCTGCGAGCTTTCATCCTGGCTGACGGGCGACGACAGCGTTCTCACTACGGCGATGGAAGCCGCTTTATGGGCATGGCTCTTCGCCGACGTTGAATCGCCTGCATGGCGCCCGGCCCCGATCAGAAGGGTGGCACTTGTATGATCGCTTCACTTTTATCGGGCAATGGGTCCACTCACGATTTGTCAGTTACGAACCACGAACACACGAACCACGTACAGAACGAACACACGAAAGGAACACACGAACCACGAACACCTCGGGGAGGTCAGTCAGGGACCTTAACGCCAATTGGCGTAAAGGTAGGGTTTGGCGTTAGGGTCGCCCTCGGGTCTGAACAACAACACGGCCGGAAACAACCGCGCATCGTCGCGTCCCGGCTCAAGAAGGGAAATCAAGGGATTCTTATGGCAAAAAAGATTCAGAGTCAGAAAGAAGAGAAGACATCCGTAAAACCGGATCATGTTCTTATCCGAAATCATCGTATCCCCACCCGCTTCACTCGCGGAAAGTGGGATGTCACCATCACCGGGCCGGGAAAGTACCTGGTCCAAGCCAGAGGAGGCTCCGGCGGGGTAACTGGACACGCGGGCGACCGCGCCAATGTCCGGTTAATCCTCGCCGGGGCTAGCCTCCTGAAGGGGCTTCGGTCCTTACTTGAGGAGATAGATGGGGCGGGCGAGATAAGCCTGCTGGATCCCCATTCAAGGCTTGGGAAGGCCGTCCACACCTGCCGTCTGGCCGTCGAAAATACGTTGCCGACAGAGCCGGAAACCTTGGAGGATCATCAGCGGGAAATAGCGCGGGCGCTGGGTATCCCGTTCCGAAGCATTCAGGAGGCGAATCGCCTTCGGAAGACTAATCGGCGCACTTTCAACCGAATCAAAGCCGGGGAAATTCCGCTTCCAAGCCTCGCTTCGCGAGGGCCGTCCCGGTCATCAAACGGAGGTGCCCTCACCATCTAAATCGAAGCGGTTTCGTCAGGACTGAAATCCTGTTGTGCCTTGAATAAAGCAGCGCACCGTTCTATAAATACGGTTGCCCGTCTGGTTGGCGTTGTCCGCGAGGCACGCATCTGCGCACACAGAATTTCAGCAACCAGGCGGGTTTTCTATGCCCGCCCTTCCCGACCGTCAACTTCGGATCACGGCGTTAAAGTGACCGACTGTTAAACATGCCGGTGATGGATAAAACCGGAGGGTTCCACTCCCCCGCGTTACTCGAATAGACGATAAGATCACCTGAGATTGTAGCCCGTTCGCGGGTCAGCAGGACAGAGAAGAACGCGAAGATACAACTTCGCTGCGGCATGAACCTACATAACGAGGCCGCATGATTCTCTGTTGGGATACTCAGCCAGGACACACCGTCGTACGGCCCCAGGATGAAAAACCAACTGCAGTAAGACTTCCGGAAAAACATGGGTAACAGCTCGATTGATAGGCCAGCAAACCGCACTCGGCAACAACCGTGACCGTGCATGAGGTTCCAATCCTTACATAAGGTCGTTAGGGCGGTGATAAGTCTCAGACTGGCTAAGAAAGTGCAAAAAGTCACCTAATCCTGAGTGTAGTTTCGCACTCAGAAGGGAGCCTATGCCGAACTCCCGTCCCCGGCCCCAAGGATCATAAAAGCCAGCTAGTTGAACATGTCAGTTAACGAGAACAAAGGATGACGTGTGTGAGAGCGCAACGGATCGTGATTGAGCTTTCTCCACCGCTATGGCGGGCTAGTCGGATATTGTATTGTCATGTGATATCGCTTCTGCTTGGGTAAGCTTCGGTCGAGTAAGCATATGATGCGGAGCTTTTTAATCCACTTTTTCAGCGCCACAGCACTGACGTTAGCTTCCGTTGGCTGGGGACAGGTTTTAAACACTAGCACCGCAACCACATTGCTGGCGTTTCAGCAGGTACAGAAGACTCTGGACCAACAGTTTCAAGGACTGATCAAAATGCAAGCTTCGCAACTGCAAATCCAAACATGGCAGCAGCAGAATGCGTTGCAGTTCTCGGGCTTGCAAAAGCAGGCGCGATATTTGGCGATTGCCTCCCTAAGCCAGACGATCAACTATATCTATGATGTAGAAATTCCGGAAGGAGCCACCCAAGAATTTAGTGATTACCTAGCTACCCAAGCTGACCTTTTCAACCGTTTTGCCGAACTCCACAACCAACGACTCCAAAATTTATCGGCCAGCTCTGGGACTAAGGAGCTGTTGGATCAATACTATCAACAGAACGCGGCTGAAATTCAAATACAGCAAGTGCGAGGCCAATTATTGGCCGATCAGGCTGCCCGCACTTCAGTAACCGTTCCTCCGCCACGGCCCGTTCCAGCGGGAAGCAGTCCGCAGATGGCAGCTTTATTAACGTTACAAGATCAAATTATGCAGAGTCAATTTCGGTTTCAAAATCAGCATATTAGCGATGATGCAGACACGCGAAGGACAGCTTTTCTACTTTGGCAGCAATCCAACGCAAGTCAATTCGAGGAGCTAAACCGCTTATCGCAAGAAATTGCAAAACAAAATTCACCCTAAAATTAAAAATCGCGGATATGAGAATACGATTTAATTCAGTAATTGCTTTTGCCTCAATTATCTACACTGCTTGTCTGGGCTCATGGATTCAGGCTCAAACATCTTTTACGATTCCATTCGCCGCGAATCAAACCAGCCCGTCAGTTACGCTTTCTGTGGATGCTAATGGTATTTTAATGGCTACTGGCCCAGGTACCGGTTCGTCAGTATTAACCTCATCCGAACAAGGAGCAGGAAGTAGGATGCTTTGGTACCCAGAAAAATCAGCGTTTAGGGCAGGTAGTGTTTCCGGTACTCAATGGGACGAAGCAAATATTGGCGTAGATTCTGTCGCGTTAGGACAAAATGTAATTGCTTCATCATTCGGTACTATCTCTATTGGGTATGCCAATTCTGCCACTACACAAGAATGCATTGCCATTGGTAATTATTCGACTGCCAGCGCACCATATGCAGGATCTATTGCTATAGGCGGAGGTGCTATCGCAAGTGCTGATTATGCAGTCGCCATAGGAGTGACAGCTCACGCAGTAGGAGCGTATTCTCAAGCAATCGGGGATGGGGTTGTGACCAGCGGTATGGGAGCATTGGCCACGGGGATGAATACAACGTCCTCGGGAACTGCTACGGCGTCCTTTAACACGGCCACCGTAGCGCAGGCTTACGCCTCGAGCGCCTTTGGTCGATACAATGTGGGAGGTTACGGTACAAATGGTCAAACAAATTGGCTGTTAACGGATCCTCTCTTTGAGATTGGCATGGGCACCAGCACTTCAGCTAGAGCCGATGCTCTGATTGTCTACAAAAACGGCAACACTTGGATCAATGGATCAGATAATGAGTTGCCCCATCAAGCTCTGGTCGGACCAAATAGCATTTTGACTGAAGGTTTGGCTGATAGTCGATACCTTTCGGTCACGGGTGGCAGCAGTAGCGCGACCTCACTGACCTTGTTTACGGGAGCCTCCGCCACAGGCGCTGATTCCGTGGCCTTAGGATATCATGCAGCAGCTACAGGAGCCTACTCCAGTGCGCTGGGCTCCAACACCACAGCAACCGCTTATGGCTCGACGGTTATTGGACAATACAACATCGGAGGCGGCAGTTCTACGACCTGGTCGGGAAGCGATCCCTTGTTTGAGATCGGTAATGGTACCAGCTCAACCCAGTCTGATGCCTTGGTTGTCTACCAAAACGGCAATGCCCAGATTCAGGAACCTTAAGCACCGGGGGAGCGATCACGACCACTTCAGCGTTAAACTCAGGCAGCATTAGCAATGCGGGAGGAATCAGTACGGCTAATCTAACCGCCTCGGGCGTCATCACTGCCAGCTCTGGATTCGTCACCACGACTGCAAGCGTCGCGACGACCGATATCCCGATGTTCCAACCTTAAAGGCGTTGAGGGTTCAAGAGGGATAAATACCATGCGCCGAACACGCCATCCAACAGGGCGGGATTCAACCGAATCTGCCCTCACGCTTCAACAGGTCGTGCTCATGCTCGCCCTCTTCGGCGTGCTCGCCATCACGCTGCAAGCCGCCCAGCCTGGCTGGTGG
The DNA here is from genome assembly GCA_903863295.1 of uncultured Verrucomicrobiota bacterium. GTDB lineage: Bacteria > Verrucomicrobiota > Verrucomicrobiia > Methylacidiphilales > UBA1321 > JABDGH01. Next base: position 14,632 of record CAIPBM010000133.1, read on the forward strand.
ACCACCAGCGGGGCGGTCAATTCCAGTGGAGCGACCAACGACTACGAGGTAGCCAACCAAGGCCAACTCAAACATTTCACCCAAAAAGCCGTTTCCTATCTTAATGCGAACTTGAGCAATGGCGCCGGTTTAGCACTGAATAATCTCGTTTCGCAATGGAGCAACAACTACGTCGCCTCCAACTACAGCGCCACCAATCCGGCCCCGGTCGATTTCCGTGTCGTCAATATCGGGCAGGTCAAATACATCGCCAAGCTCATCGACAGCCAGTTGACCAACGCGGGCTATGTCGGTCTCTATCCTTCCTGGTTGCATACCAATTCC